>DQTM01000163.1 GCA_015662785.1 Sulfurospirillum arcachonense
CAAAATGCGAGAAGTGTTGAAGAGATTGCAGCTGCGGCTGAACATATGAATAAAATGACTGAAACGTTGAAAAATAAACTAGACGAATTCAGAACTTAATTAAAAACAAAAATGGCACTCTCTAAATAAGTGCCATTTTTGTGACTTCTTTAATGTTGCTCTAATAGTTACTTGGCTATAATTCTTTATTAATAAAAATTACTATTAAAGGAATTACTAATGTTAGTAACAAACCCAGCTCCAGATTTTACAGCAACAACAGTTTTAGCAAATGGCTCTATCGATGAAAACTTCAAATTGAGTGAAAACTATGGTGAAAAAGGTACAGTACTTTTTTTCTATCCACTAGATTTTACTTTTGTTTGTCCTTCTGAAATCATCGCTTTTTCAAAAAGAGTAGATGAGTTCAAATCAAGAGGCGTAAATGTTATAGGTGTATCTGTAGATAGCCAATTCTCACATTTTGCTTGGAGAGAGACTCCAGTTAACAAAGGTGGTATTGGAAGTATCAACTTTCCACTAGTTGCTGATCTTGATAAAAAGATTGCTAAGAACTATGATGTTCTATTTGGTAAAGCAGTAGCACTTCGTGGCTCATTTCTAATAGATGCAAAAGGTATCATAAGACATGCTGTTATCAATGACCTTCCTCTTGGAAGAAATGTTGATGAGATGATTCGTATGGTAGATGCTATGCACTTTACTGATGAAAATGGTGAAGTATGTGCAGCTGGATGGCAAAAAGGTGACGAAGGTATGAAAGCTACAACTGAAGGTGTTGCTGAGTATTTAGGTAAGCACGAAGGCGATCTATAATAACTTCTTTGTAAGTAGGGATTCTCCCTACTTACAAGAACTGCAACTCTCGACCGAAGCAATAACATCCAACCTATCTATTACTACGCCTTTACTTTTTTCCAGTATATTTTGAAAATTCAGAAGATTTTCATCATAATCCAAATCTTCGATACAGTTGCAACTTTTGCATACCAAATGTATATGAGGACGAGCTAAATAATCATATCTCATTTTACCATTTGGTATATTGATTTCAATAACCATACCTTTTTCTTTTAGTAAATTAACATTTTTATAAACTGTTGCAAGTGATATAGTTGGATTCTCTTCTCGTATTCCAATGTATATCTCCTCCATAGTTGGATGTGTTTTTTTACCTAACTCTCTAAGCACTGCTACCCGCTGAGGCGTTGCTTTAAGCCCTCTCTCTTTTAACACTGTTAAAAATTCCATATACACTTATCCTCTACTATCATTTTTAATTTTTTTTGCAATCTGTTCTGGTAGAATTTCTAAATACTCTTCCACTAATTGAGTATTACCATGTTTTATAAACTCATCTTTATACTCAAAACTAATAACTCTCACACTATCCCAAGCAAAATCATTTTTAAGACACGTTATGGTTGAACCTACTCCACCTATCTTGCTACTATCGCTTATAATAAACCAATCTTTATAGGTTGTTGAAAGCTTTTCCAACATATCTTTGTCTATTGGTTTCACAAATCTTAAATCCAAAACAGCACAATCCAAACCATCTTGTTTTAAAAGCTTTGCTACTTCAACTGCTCTTCCTACTCCATTACCATAACCAATAAGAAGTATTTTACTACTTCCTTCTTTTAAAAGTTGAGCTTTTCCTAACTCAAAAGGTAAATCTTCAACATCACCACAATCTCTAAAAGAACCTCTTGGATAACGTAAGGAACATGGTCCTTGATGCTCATATGCATACTCAACTGCTCTGTACATACTTGCATCATCCCTTGGTGCAAAGATAGTCATGTTTGGAATGGCACTTAAATATGAAATATCAAAAGCTCCCTGATGTGTCTCTCCATCTTCTCCAACGATTCCAGCCCTATCAAGTGCAAAAACTACATTGAGATTCATAATACAAGCATCATGAATAACTTGGTCATAAGCGCGCTGTAAAAAGGTAGAATATATAGTAATAAAAGGTTTAAAACCCTCTTTAGCCATAGCACTCATAGAAGTAACAGCATGTTGTTCAGCAATAGCAACATCCCAAAAACGATTTGGAAACTCATTTATGAGTCTACTCATACCTGTTCCTGTTGGCATCGCAGCGGTTACTCCTACGACATTTTCTTCTCTTTTTGCTAGCTTTGAAAGAGCATCACTATAAACACTAGTTGTACTCTTTTTCCCACTGTTATTTTTTGTTGATTTTCCACTATCTATATCAAAAGGTCCAACACCATGCCAATTTTCTTCATAACCCTCTGCTATTTCATAACCTTTGCCCTTAAGAGTTTGTGCATGTATAATCACTGGTCTATTCAGATTTTTTGCTAACTCATAAGCACGTATTAGTTCCTCAACATTATGTCCATCAATTGGACCAATATAATCAATCCCTAACTCTTCAAAAAGCATACCTGGAGTGATCAGCTTTAAACTCTCTTCAAACTTTTTAGCCATATACGTAGCGCCTTCAGGAAGGTACTGAAGAACATACTCTGTTTTTTTCTTAATTTTTTGGAAAAAATCACCCGCTATTGCATGAGATAAAAACTTACTTATAGCCCCTATTGGTTTTGCTATACTCATTTTATTGTCATTTAAAATAATAATAACTGGTAGTTTTATATCACCAAGCTCATTTAATGCTTCATATACCATACCAGCTGTCATAGAGCCATCGCCTATAAGTGCAATAGGAACTCTTGAGTTTTGTTCATCTTTAAGCTTTATTGCTTTTGCAGCTCCTACAGCAAGTGAAATAGAAGTAGAACTATGCCCTGCAATAAAATAATCATAATCAGATTCACTTGGTTTTGTATAGCCACTTAGTCCATCAAACTCTCTAAGGGTTGAGAATTTGTCCCATCTACCGGTAAGAAGTTTATGAGCATATGACTGATGAGAAACATCAAATATAAATGGATCTTTTTTTGCATCAAAAACATAGTGCATTGCTACAATTAGCTCTACTGTTCCTACATTACTACTAAGATGTCCACCATTCTTACTAACTGTTTCTATTATCTTTTTACGAAGAGTTACACTGATATCTTTTAACTCTTCTACTGATTTTCCTTTAACTTCTAGCATGTTATCCATTTTCTATTAAATTCTTTACTTTCTCTAATCTTGTAGATATATTTCCATCTAAGTTTCCAACATCACTTAAAACTACAACCCCACCCTTTGTAATAGCACTATCACTATCAACTCTTATATTTTCTCTACTAGAATATATTTCATTAAGTGCCTCATAATCTGATGGATTTACTTTTAACTTGATAGTTTTAGCATCCTTTAACTCTTCTATAAGTTTCTTTGAGAGTGCCGCAGCAATATCGCTACTTGAGTGTTTAATCTCTTTTAAAATCACCTCACGTGCCACTTCAACAGCAGTAGATGATAAGTCATTCTCAACTTGTTTTAAAAAGTCATTACCTTTTTGTGCTTCAACTTCAAGAATATTTATTGAGTTCAAAAACTTATCTTTTACCTCTTTAGTTTCTGCTTCTAAATCATCTTTTGCTTTTTGATAACCTTTTTCATATGCATTTTGTGACTCTCTTTCAAGATCATTTTTAAGTCTATTGCTAAAATCTTCCTCTTGTTTCTCTATCTGCATTTGTAATTTTATGATGTTAG
>DQTM01000057.1 GCA_015662785.1 Sulfurospirillum arcachonense
TACCTGCTCGATGGCTTGGTAAACTGCTGCTGGGTCATAGACTACGTCACCCACACCGAAAATTGCGTTAGAATTGGTACTTAGTGCCATTACCGCTGTGACTGATAGTATAGTTTGTTTGAATAATTTCATTTTGTTTCCTTTTATTTTAAGTTAGTTAGTCGGCTTCACAAAGACTACTAATCGCCTGTAAACGATTTTCTATAAAAGTTCAAGTTTATTTAAAACTTCATTCATGCTATTTGAAAGAAAAAATAGTGCTTCTTTTGCATACTCTGCATTATCACCAGTTGTCATTTGAGCAGTACTATCAATAAGATATTGTATACCTTTTAATTTATCTAGGCATTCGATATATTCTTCTTTTTCTGTTATCATTTCACGTTCCTTGTTAGGTTATTTAACTTGGTTCAGCTTGGGAGTGCTATAACACTCTCAAGCAACTCTGACTATGATTGATTACCCTCCTTTATTTTAATTTTTTTATATCTCCATTGTGCGAACAAAATACCTATCAATCCCATTATGATTAAGTTGCTGCCAAAATATATATAATTCTCTTCGGGAAAGTGTTCTGTCTGTAAATCTAAAATTCCCACAACAATTATATATGCTGATAAAAATGCACCCATTAAATGAATTACATATTTTTTTGGTTGATTATGCTTTAATATCTTTTTGATAAAGAATGCCAAGAAAAGATATATAAAAAATGACACATATGCACTGATTATGAGCATATACCCTTGTAGTAAAAAATGATCTGCTTTTTGTGTCTGTAAAATATCTATACCATATGTAATCATTACAAATATGACAAAAAAAGCAACAAACACTTCAAGGTATGTAAAAAAGAAATCAGATATTAAAAGGATAATCTTTTCTGTTGATTTATTCTTCACTTAAATACCTTTAAAATGTATTTAGAATATGTTTTAAACATGTTTATAATATCTTATCTTCTATCATAGCTTTTTTAACTGCATTAAGAATATAACCACTTGTGTTTCGTCCTACGAGAGCTCTAATTTTGTCATCCCAATCTTTAGGTATGATGATTTGTTTCTTTTTCATTTCAACTTCACCAGTTGTTTTGGACTCTTTCATATCTGCACCTGTAGTGATACTTTCAATATCTTCTAACATGTCTTTTTTTGCCATTATTTAATTTCCTTTATGATTAATTTTAACTCTTCTATTAATGATTTTATCTCATTACTAGCTTTACTTTTTTTGTCATACTCAAGTACACTTTTACCCTCATCCATTGAATAGTCAAAATCGACACGTCGTTTTAAAATCGTATCAAAAATTTCAAAGTGTTCAGATTTTGAAATAAACTTTTTTAGATCCGAAAGTTTAGTTTTTTTAGGATTGATATTGTTTAGCAGCACATGGGTTACAATAGTGCTATTGGCGTTCTTACTCATTTCTTCTAGTATAGATGCAAAACGTTTTAGTCCTAGTAGATCACGTCCACTTGCACTTACTGGAGTAATCACAATGTCAGAGGTCACAATGACAAATCTATTGAGTTCACTATCAAAACCACCTACATCAACTATTGCTATTTTACTCTCATCATCATTGCGTACGTACTCTTTGTACTCTTTGGTGTTTTCAAGGGTAATCATAGGGATAGCAGCTAAACCATGCTTTACTCGTAAGGCATTTGTATAGGTGGTAGTTTTTTGGTAATCCAAATCTATTAGCTCTACATTAAAATACTTTGAGAGAGCAACTGCAAGATTGAATGAAATAGTACTTTTTCCTACACCACCTTTGGAGTGCGCAACTGCAATTATCACAGAATATCCTTTTTTATTTATTGTATTTAATACTTGTTTAAAACATACTTAATATATGTTATAGATATGTTAAGAATATATTTGATATATACTTTTGATAATTTAATTTTTGTTTTGATAATTTAATTATTATGTATTAACTACTTTCCATCATATCAAGTAAATTTGTCTGAAAACAATAAAGTTTTTCTCGATGTTCATGTAACCATTCCCACTCTTTGAGTGCAGCATCTTTATCTAGCCACTCCAAAGCACTATCAGCATAATATAGTAAACCCTTATCACTACATTTAAGCATACGTCCATTTTTGCTTTCATAAAGTGCTTGGTTTGCATAAACCTCTCTAATTATTTCAATAAAGGCTTTTAAATCATTTTGATTTTTCTTAAAATAAAAAGTTACAGCTTCTACTTTTCGGCTAGGTTTATGCTCTTCAAAATATTTCGGTTTTTTGATTGTCCCTATGTTTTTTATTTCCAAGTCTGTATACTTGTTGATGTCTTTTACTGATTGTAATAATACTTTTCGTTTAAAATCTGCATACCTATGATAACTTTTTGGAACCTCTAATTGAGCATATAATTCTTCTATGTTAAGTTTACGCTCACCATGTTTTCGTCTATCTTTTAGCATTAAATATATTCTTTTAGAATATTCAGATTTAATCTGTAATATTTGTCTTATATCTGCTAAGGCATATTGCTTTAATTCCAATAAATAAGGCTTCATTGCTTTATCAAATCTACAAGTAAATACACCTTCTTTATATGAAAAATAGCTAAAGCCCATTAACTCCCAATCATCCTTGTCATGCACTATTTCAAAAACTTTACGCATAAGACTTTTAGCTGTCGCTCTTAATTGCGTAGTATTTGTAGAAATACCTAGTTTTTGCTCTAACTGCTTTTTGGTAAAAGTATAATCTTTAAAATCCTTATCATTCATATCAATTTCAGTAAGTAGAGCATAAAAGAGACTGCTTTCTGCACCAGACAAAGAATAATTACCATTCACTAATGCTGGAGCTTGCCTAAAATAATTTCTGTTTGATAATACGTTTTCCAAGGTGACCCTTTTTAATTTTGGTTGCATTTAAGTGACTAAGTTTTATATTGGTCATATTATAGTAGATAAAAAGTCACCTTTAGCTTAAGATGATAATTAAATTTTAAAGTCACCTTTGGGAGATAAAAAGTCACCTTTGGGAGATAAAAAGTCACCTTTGGGAGATAAAAAGTCACCTTTAGACTTTTTCATCTTCTTGCTAAGCACCACAGCACCACGAGTAGACCCTTTTTGTAAAACCTCTCACAGCTTATTACAGCTTATTACAATAAAGAACTATAGCTTAGGAAGAATTTCGCACGCTCAATCTCTTCTTTTTACGTACGTCTTGCA
>DQTM01000169.1 GCA_015662785.1 Sulfurospirillum arcachonense
ATTATACAAAAAAAGATAAAATGCTCCAACAGCAATCTAAATTAGCTTCCATGGGAGAGATGCTAGGAAACATAGCGCACCAATGGCGTCAACCACTAAATGCTCTAAATATAAATATTCAAAACTTAGATGATGACTTTGATGAAGGTTTGATTGATGAAAAATTTATTGAAGAATTTATAGACAAAAATCGGGAAATAATTGAATTTATGTCTCACACTATAGATGACTTCAAAAACTTTTTTAGAATTGACAAAAAGAAGACTATTTTTAGTGCAAAAAATGCTATACAAAAGGTTTTAAGTATTCAGTCTGCAACACTAAAAGGTAACAACATAACAGTTGAACTTCAAGGTAAAGATTTTTCTATAAATGGATATGAGAGCGAATTTAAACAAGTAATTTTGAACATAACAAACAATGCAAAAGATGCGTTATTGGATAAAAAAGATGAAAATAGAAAAATAGAGATAACACTAAATACAGATACTATCACCATAAAAGATAATGCAAATGGAATTCCCGAAGATATATTGGAACGTATCTTTGAACCATACTTTACAACAAAAGAGCAGGGTAAAGGCACAGGTATGGGACTCTATATGTCAAAAATGATTATAGAAGAGAACATAAATGGAAGTCTAAGCGTTGGTAACACAGAAGATGGTGCAATGTTTACAATTGAGATTTGGGATAAATCTTTTAAGTCATAAATTGACAAAATCTTTTTTATAATCCACTACTTTTTTAAGGTATCGTCTAGTCTCTTCATAAGGTAAATTTGAGCGAAGTTTGTTGTACACTTCTGATGGTTTTTTAGAGTTTATTATCTCTTTTGCTCTGTCTCTATTGGAACTAAAAGTTTTAAGTACATTTCCACTTCCAGTGTTATACGCACTAATAACACAATACTCTCTTGAAATTGGATTGTTTATCCTTTTTAGATACTTGTTATCTAGGATTTTTATATATGCACTTCCAAGTTCAATGTTATTACTTGCATCAAAAAGATATGATTTAGATGGTGTCCAAGTTTTACCTTTGACTTCTTTGTACGCATCTCGTCCAGCACTTGTTGGAACTATCTGCATAAGCCCAAAAGCTCCTGCACTACTTACTGCAAACTGGTTAAAATTACTCTCTGTTTGTATAATTGCATAAACTAGGTTTTCACTAACTCCAAATTTTCTAGCATACTTTTTTACATATGGTTTGAACTTTAAAACTCTTACACTAACATGGTCTTTTACCATAGGAATAGTTACAAAATGTACCTTTTTTTTATTTATAACTTTTATTTTATAACTATTTTTCAAAAGAATATCTGCATACCTATTTGCTCTCCAAGAGTAGCGTATGTTTTTATTTTGGTCATCTTTGACTTCGCCTAAAAGATATGGTGTACTTCCTAGTTTTATCTCACCAGCACTAAACAAGTCAGCACCTCTTGGATCATCTGGTAAAAGAAGTGTTGTAACTATGGCATTTTTAAGACTCTTTTTACTATCAAGTGACTGAACTGTAACAATCCCCTTATCAAAATCAACAAGTGCCCTAGACTTGTAGTTTTGCATATACTTTACATACTCTTTTTTCTTTGTTACTTTTACATTCTCATCACCCCACTGCTTTGAAATATTTTCAACAAAGTTTGACAAAAATTTCAAATCCGTAGAGAGCTTATCTGGGTTTGAAGCATATTGAACTAATTTATTCCTTGTATACGCTTCAAAAGCAGAAGATGGATTTTTACTAATAGCTGCATGTGCTATAGAAGCATAGTCACTTGTGGTACAACCACTAAGAAGAAAAAGTGTACATGTAAAGAGTATATATTGTTTCATAAAGACAATTATACTAAAATGTACCTATGAAAAAGATTACATGTAGACTCTGTTCGCACTATTGTCAATTAAAAGAGGGACAAGCTGGAATTTGTGGAGTCAACTCAAATGAAGATGGCATCCTTACATGTAAGGTTTATGGATACCCTACTGCTTTACATGTAGACCCTATTGAAAAAAAACCGCTATATCACTTTTTACCTCATACTCAGACACTTTCACTTGGGACAGTTGGGTGCAATTTCAAATGTCCATTTTGTCAAAATTGGCAACTCTCTCAAGCAAAAGAGTTTGATACAACAAACTATATCTCGCCAACGAAGATAGTCGACTTGGCACTTCACCATAAATGTGAATCTATCTCTTACACTTACAATGAACCAACTATCTTTTTTCCTTATGCTAAAGATATAGCTATCGAAGCAAAAAAAGTTGGGCTAAAAAACATTATGGTAAGCAATGGTTTTATGACACAAGAGCTTTGTGAAGAGATACCACACTTCATAGATGCTATCAACATTGATATAAAATCATTTGATGAAAACTACTACAAAAAAACGCTAAAAGGGTCTCTACATGTAGTGCTACAAAATGCCAAAACTCTTAAACAAAAAGGGGTACATGTAGAGATAACAACCCTTTACATACCAAGCTTAGATGAAGAACAGATAGAGAGTATAGCTTCATTTATAGCAGATGAACTTGGTGTTGATACGCCTTGGCATATTAGTGCATATCATCCTGATTATAAAATGACTGAAACAAAAAGAACTCCTATAGAAAGTCTAAAAAAAGCCTACTCTATTGCAAAAGAACATAAAATACAAAATGTATACTTAGGAAATATCTAATGAAAATTTACGAAAATGAAAATATCTATATTGAAGTTGAAACTTCTGAAATTCCTTGGCTAAAAATCTTTCCAGTTAAGAAATATAAAGAATTAAGTGACTGTGACACTAAAACAAGGGAAGAATTACTTGATACTATGTTACTTGTCGAAACGCAAATGATAAAGTTTTACAAACCCAAGAAGGTTAATATCGCTATGTTTGGTAACTATCTCCCTCATTTGCATATACATGTAATGGCAAGGTTTGAAAAAGACTCCTACTTTCCTGAGCCTATGTGGGGCAAAAAACAACGAAATGGAAATTTAGATTTACCTTCATCTGAGCTTTTTGTCAAAAATCTACTTATTGATCTTCATAAAAATGATATTTTATAGAGGCTGTAAATTAGATTATACAAACCCACTTTCTAAAGCCAAACAACCCCTTCTATGCTTTTAATTCCTAAACCATCAACTTTAAGTAAAGTTACATTTGGTGCATTAAATTTTACTCCTCCAATAACTGGAGAAATTTTACAGTGCATTGGAGAATCTAAATCATATATGACTATAGAATCACTTTTAGCAGAAGCTACATGAGCAGCAGCTCCAACACTAATAGCACCTTGCATCATACATCCTATCATACACTTAACATCATACATCGCACAAATATCTGCAATCTGCATAGCCTTAGATATGCCTCCACATTTGTCTAGTTTTATATTTATCATATCAGCTGATTGACTCTCTAGTATTTCTATACAATCTTGTGGCGAGAACATACTTTCATCCGCTACTATAGGTATAGAAGTTCGTTCTTTAATGTATTTTAAACCTTTTATATCAAATCTATTTACAGGTTGTTCTAGAAAATCAATGACTATATTTTTACCTTCAATGGCATTTAAAAATTTTACACTATCTTTAGGATTCCATCCTTGATTTGCATCTATTTTTAGTGAGATATTATCATTGATTATGTTATTTATCTCACCAATTCTTAAAATATCTTCCTTGTAATCATCTCCTAGTTTGATTTTTAGAGATTTAAAACCATTTTGCATAGCTTCTATAGTATCTTTTACCATAGTTTCTTTCTTATTTAAACTTATAGTCATATTTGATTTAAAATCTTTTTTTACTCCTCCTAGATACTGAAAAAGTGGTAATTTCGCATTTTGAGATACTATATCATACAAAGCAATCTCTATAGCAGATTTTGCAGAGAAATTTAATTTTATTGAGTTATGTACAAAATTTATAAGAGTATTAAAATCTTCAATATTTTTGCCTATTAACATTGGCTTTAAAAAGTTCAATGTTTTTATGATAGATTCTTTTGTATTGCCAGTTACTGCTTTAGAGGGGGCAGTTTCTCCATAACCTACAATCCCACTTTGTGTAGTAATCTTCACTACTATCATATCAAAACTATCTGCACTTCTAAGAGCTGTTTTAAATACTTTAATTAGCGGTATATAAACAAGCCCTATTTCAATATTTTTAATTACCATTTGCTG
>DQTM01000110.1 GCA_015662785.1 Sulfurospirillum arcachonense
TCTGCACTTCTAAGAGCTGTTTTAAATACTTTAATTAGCGGTATATAAACAAGCCCTATTTCAATATTTTTAATTACCATTTGCTATCTCCGTGTTAAATAAGAATAATTATATCAAAATAAATAAATTAAAGACTTTTTTATTGTATTTATTATAATGTTATGGTAGAGTATATTCTTTAAAAATTTAATCGGAGGTATTATATGAGAAAATTACTCATAATGACGTTGTTGTTTGTAACAACATTAATGTACGCTGCACCAAAGTATGGTGGAACATTAGTATTTGGTAGAAGTGCAGATTCAATTTCACTTGACCCATCACATGCAACAGATGGAGAGAGTTTTTATGGCTCAACTCAAGTGTATGACACACTAGTACAGTTTAAACTAGGTACTACAGAGATTGAACCAGCACTTGCAACTTCTTGGGATATATCAGAAGATGGTTTAACTTATATCTTTCACCTAAGAAAAGATGTATATTTTCACTCAACAAAATTCTTCAAGAAAAAAGTTCAGTTTACTGCAAACGATGTTCTTTTCTCGCTCAATAGACAATTTAAAGAAGATCACCCATTTTTTAAAGTAGGTGGCTCTTATAAGTATTGGGGATTTATGGATATGAGTAAGATTGTTAAGAGTATTGAAAAAACAGATTTATATACTGTTAAAATCACTCTAAACAAAAAAGAAGCTCCATTTTTAGCAAACATGGCTATGGACTTTGCATCTATCCTTTCAAAAGACTATGCATTTTCTCTACTAAAAGATGGAAAAGAAAACAGACTATCTAGATACCCTGTTGGAACTGGTCCATTTGTATTTCAAAAGTGGGTTAAAGATGACAAAATTATATATTTTGCAAATAAAGACTACTGGAATGGAAAGCCTTATCTTAAAAAGCTTATCTTAAAAGTAATTCCTAATGCTTCAGTTAGAGCGGCTGAGCTTAAAGTAGGTTCAATCCACGTTATGGATTTTCCAAATCCAGAAGAAATCGCAAAACTTGACGCTGATAAGAACATAAAACTTATCAAACAAGAAGGACTAAACGTAGGTTACCTTGCTATGAATATTCATAAAGTTCCTGCATTTAAAGATGTTAGAGTAAGACGTGCAATCAACTATGCTATCAACAAAGAAGCTATCGTTGACGCTATCTATGCTGGTTTTGGTAAAGTTACAGACTCTCCACTACCTCCTACAATGTGGGGATATAACAAAAACATCAAACACTATGAGTATAACCCTGAAAAAGCTAAAAAACTTTTAGCAGAAGCTGGTTATTCTGATCTTAAGTTTGACCTATGGGCTATGCCTGTTGTTCGTCCATATATGCCAAATGCAAGAAAAGTTGCAGAAGCTATGCAAGCTGACCTTGCTAAAGTTGGAGTTACAACTAAGATTGTAAGTTATGACTGGGGAACTTACCTTGACAAAGGAAGAAAACTAGAGCATGACGCGGTACTTCTTGGATGGACTGGTGATAATGGTGATCCTGATAACTTCCTAAGTGTACTTCTTAGTGAGCATGCTGCGACTATCCCTGTTTCAAACAGAGCTGCATGGAAAAATAGAGAATTCTCTGATTTAGTAGCAAAAGCAAAAACTACTACTGATATAGCGGAGAGAACTAGACTTTATGAAGAAGCTCAAGTTATCTTTGCTGATCAAGCTCCTTGGGTAACTATAGCAAACTCTATAGTTGTTGAAGCTGTAAGATCAAATGTAATGAACTTCAAACTTAGCCCTATGGGCAAGAGAGTGTTCGAAAAAGTTTGGTTTGACAAATAACTAAACTCTACATGTAAAGGGTTTCTACCCTTTACATGTAACAATACTTTCTCAAAGCAATTTTAAAAATGGTTTTGAGAAATTATTTAACTCAAATCATGTAATAGAATTGCTAAAATAGTGTTTATGCTTGGAGCTAGAGTGTTTGTAAAAAATTTGAGCTTAACCTAAAGGTTAGGTGATGATTTTTTATAAATGCTATAGTTTCAATGATAAATTCTAGTTTAGTGATTTTATTGCATGATTTGAGTTTAACTTAGGAGTTTTTTTGTTTTCGTATATTATCAAACGCTTGATATGGACTATTCCAACTCTATTTGGCGTAACACTAATGGTGTTCTCTATGGTTCACCTCTCACCTGGTGACCCAGCTGTCGCAATTCTTGGCGATAAAGCAAATGCACAATCCGTAAAAGAGTTAAGAGCACAAATGGGACTAGATAAACCGCTCTACACTCAGTACTACATCTACATGTCAAACATAGCAAAAGGAGATTTTGGTAGATCTGCGACTAGTTATGAGCCTGTACTTGAAGAGTTTATGGATCGTTTTCCTGCAACTCTTGAGTTAGCTTCTCTTGCTATGATTTTCGCTACCATTATAGGAGTTCTTGCTGGTATCATCTCCGCTATAAAAAGATACTCCATATTTGACTACACTAGTATGTTTGTCGCCCTTGCAGGGGTTTCCATGCCCGTTTTTTGGCTTGGACTTGTCTTGATATATTTCTTCTCGGTAAAACTAGGCATTCTTCCAGTCTCTGGACGGCTTGGGTATGAATTTGATATAGAGCATATAACTGGTTTTTATCTCATCGACTCACTTTTAGTAAAAGATTATGAAGCTTTTTGGGACACTTTAAAACACCTTGTCTTACCAGCAGTTGCACTTGGAACTATCCCTATGGCGATAATCGCGAGGATGACAAGAAGTAGTATGATAGAAGTTATGAAAGAAGAGTACATAAAAACAGCTCGTGCAAAAGGATGTTCAAGATTTCAAGTTGTAGTGATTCATGCACTACGAAATGCACTAATGCCTGTTGTTACCATCATAGGTCTTATGTTTGGTAGTCTTTTCGCAGGCTCAATCTTAACCGAAACAACATTTTCATGGCCGGGCATCGGAAAGTGGCTAGTAAACGCAGTATACCAAAGAGATTTTCCAGTGATACAGTCAGCAACTCTTATAATAGCAACAGTATTTATAGCAATAAACTTAATAGTAGACCTTTTATATGCTGTTATCAATCCCAAGATAAGGTTGAGCTAATGAGAGAGTTCATAAGACAGTATAAAAAAAATAAATCTGCAGTTTTTGGTGTTTGTATTGTTATAATTTTACTCATTATGGCCATATTTGCACCTTTTATAGCTTCTCATCTCCCAGCTGATCAAAACCTACCCAATAGACTGATTCCACCAATGTGGGAAGAAGGCGGAGTTAGTGCACATCTTTTAGGTACAGATGATTTTGGACGAGACCTCTTTTCTAGGATAATACACGGAGCGAGAATATCACTTATGGTTGGTGCTGTCTCTGTTGGTTTGTCACTTACTTTTGGTTTGGTTATGGGTCTTACTGCTGCATTTTATGGTGGAAAAGTTGATCTGTTCATCATGAGAATTGTTGACATCATGTTAGCTATTCCAGCAATTTTACTAGCTATTGTAATAGTTTCTATTCTCGGTCCTAGCTTGATAAATGCAATGATTGCCATAGGCATTGTGGGGATTCCTATTTATGCCAGAGTTGTGAGAGCTTCTGTTTTGACTGAGAGAGAAAAAGAGTATGTCATAGCAAGCCGCATCAATGGCTCGTCCAATATGCGACTTATATTTAAAGTAATCCTACCAAATGCAGCGTCTCCTATCATAGTACAATCTACTATGGGGTTTGCATCTGCGGTTTTAGAATCTGCAGGACTTAGTTTCTTAGGTCTTGGTGCTCAACCGCCTACTCCAGAGTGGGGATCGATGCTTAGTGATTCACTACAATTCATCATGACTGCTCCATGGATGATATTTTATCCTGGTCTTGCTATATTTTTTACAGTTTTGGGATTTAACCTAATGGGTGATGGACTTATGGATGTTTTAGATCCAAAGCTAAAGGATAAATAATGAATCTCTTAGAAGTGAAAAACCTTAAAACATACTTTCATTCTGATGCTGGAGTTAACAAAGCCGTTGATGATATTAGTTTCACTATACCTAAAGGTAAGACTGTTTGCATAGTTGGAGAAAGTGGTAGTGGAAAGAGCATAACATCTCTTTCTATCATGGGTCTCATTGATGCTCCTGGCAAAATAGAGGGTGGAGAAATCATATTTGATGGAGTTGATTTTTTAAAGCTTAGTGAAAAGCAGATGAGAAGTGTTAGAGGAAGAGATGTATCTATGATATTTCAAGAGCCTATGAGCTCCTTAAACCCTTCATATACTGTTGGTTATCAAATAGATGAGGCACTAAGACTTCATCAAAAACATTTAAGCAAAAGCGAGAGATTTGATAAGGTTGTAGAGTCACTAGAGTTAGTCGGAATTCCTTATCCAAAAGAGAAGTATAGAGAGTATCCTTTTAAACTCAGTGGAGGACAGAGACAAAGAGTCATGATAGCAATTGCAATGGCATGTGAGCCAAAACTTCTCATAGCAGATGAACCAACAACTGCGCTTGACGTAACAATCCAAGCACAAGTGTTAGAACTTATGAATAAACTACAAAAAGAAAAAGGTACTTCGATTTTGTTTATCACACATGATTTAGGTGTTGTATCAAAAGTAGCAGATGAAGTTATAGTAATGTACAAAGGTCATATAGTAGAAAAAGCAAGTGCTAAAGAGCTTTTTACAGATCCTAGGCATCCTTATACACAAGCTCTTCTACACTCTATTCCGACTCCTGGAGTTACTAAAAGAAAATCAAAACTTGCAACCGTTGATGATAGTGTAGATTATCTATCATTTCCAAAGGAAATTAGATGAGTGAAATAGTATTTGAGATAAAAAATTTAAAAAAACATTATGAAATCAATATGGGACTTTTTTCAAAGCCAAAAATAATAAAAGCACTTGATGGAATCTCTTTTAATGTCAAAAAAGGCGAGATACTTAGCATCGTAGGAGAGAGTGGTTGTGGAAAATCGACTACTGCAAAACTAATGTTAAAGATAGAAGAGCCAACAAGTGGTGATATACTTTTTGAAGGAAAAGACATCACAAAACTTGAAGGTGATGAACTTCGTGAATATAGAAAAAAAGTACAAATAATATTTCAAGACCCTTACTCTTCACTAAACCCTAGATGGAAAGTAGGACAAATCATAGGCGAACCACTAATACTCAACACTGACATGAGCGATAAAGAGATAAAAGAGAGAGTTTTATATCTTATGGATAAAGTTGGAATGCTTCCTGAGTGGTATGAAAGATATCCTCATCAATTCTCAGGAGGACAAAGACAGCGTATAGGCATAGCAAGAGCGTTAGCACTAAATCCAGAAGTTATCGTGTGTGATGAGCCTGTGAGTGCCTTAGATGTATCTATACAAGCTCAGGTTTTAAATCTATTACTTGAATTGCAAGAAGAATTTAACCTTACATATATTTTTATATCTCACGATTTAAGCGTTGTTGAGCATATCAGTGACCGTATAGTTGTTATGTATTTTGGAGAGATTGTAGAGTGCGATACTGTTGATACAATTTTTGATAATCCACAACATGACTATACAAAAAAATTAATAAATGCAATACCGATTATAAACTAATGATTTTATATATACATGGGTTTAGAACTACATATGACTCTTATATAGCTACTTTATTGGGAAATAGCTTTAAAGAAAATCTCATATCTAGTGATCACTCCCATGTACCTAAACTTGCAATCCAAGAATTTGAAGAGATAATAAAATCAAAAAATATAAAAGGCATAATAGCCAGCTCCATTGGAGGATACTATGCCACCTACCTTAGTAACAAATATAATCTAAAAACTGTACTTATAAACCCATCTGTAGAGCCTCATATAACAACTGCTCAATACTTGGGAACTATAGAAAAACTAGATGGAACTACTTTTGAATGGGAAGACGAACACTTAAAAGAATTATCTAAACTTTGGGTAACAAACTTAACACCTAAGAGCTTTTATGTTTTTTTAAAAAAAGGTGATAAGGTACTAGATTATAAAATAGCACAAGCAAGATATGAAAACTCTAAACTACTTATAGAAGATGATGGCGATCATCGTTTTAGTGATTTAGAAAATCACATAGATAAAATAAAGCTTTTTTTAAAGTGATGAAAAGTCTATATTAACTTCATCTATCTGTTCTGGCTTTAATGACTTTTTTGCAAACTTCATATACAATCCTGATTCATAAAAAAACTTCACCAAACCACGATCAAGTTCGTTATCTTTAGCCATAAAAAACAGTATCTTCATAGCAGTAGAAAGGCTATTGGCTTTTTTATATGGTCTATCACTTGCAGTAAGTGCTTCAAATATATCAGCGATAGCAAGTATGCGTGATTCAAAGGAGATTTCATCGCCTTTTAGTCCTTGGGGATAACCTTTTCCATTTATCTTCTCATGATGATCACCTGCAACTGAAGGTATCTCTTCATACTTCTCAGGGAAAGGTAACTTATTTAGTATATCTAAAGAGATTTGTGCATGCTCATTGATAATGCCTCTTTCAATCTCAGTAAGAGTCCCTTTTTGAATCATAAAAAGTTTAGCTTCCTCTTTAGTAATAAGATAAAAATTTTCTCCACTACATGTATATACTTTTTTAGATATACTTTCTATCTTCTTAACATCATCATCACAAAGAAATTCTGAACCTTGATTACTCTTAAGTAACATATCCATATTTTGCTCTATCTCTTGTATTTTATTAGTAAACTCTTCTTTAGATATATTGTCTTTCAAAAACTCAACTTCAAGCTCTTTTTTTATAGCCCAAGCTCTTGTTTTTACTACCTCTACTCTATCATTTAATCCATCTAATTTTGTTGATTTGTCTAAGATGTAATCAGGAGTAGAAAGTTTACCTATATCGTGCATAAGTGCTGCTAGATTTATCATTTTTAGTTTAGTTGGAGTAAATTTTTTATCTTTAAAAACACTTTTATCAGCATCAATAGCCTTTGCTAACATTTTGCTCAGACCCACCATCTTATGTATATGATTTGCAGTGTAAGAAGACTTACGCTTAATTGCATAAATGATACTTTTCAAAAAGCTCTCAAGTAGGTTTTCCAAATCTTCAATAAGATTTGCATTTGTAAGTGCGACTGCTGCTTGTGATGCTAAAGAGAGAGTTATATCCATGTCGTCCTTATCAAAAGGGATGATGACACCATCAGTTGTTTTGTTTATCAACTGCAATGCTCCAATTATCTTGTTTTCATGGTTTTTTAGTGGTATAACAAGCATAGATTTTGAGCGATATCCTGTTGATTTATCAAACTCTCTTGTTCCATCAAAATTAAAATCTTTTGCATCATATACATCTTCAATATTGATAACTCTGTCTTCAATCACACTAGTCGCTGCTACCATCTTCAGGTTAGCAAAGCCATCTTCAAGATATAGTGGCAATGGATTCCACTCTATGTCACCATTAACTCCACCCATATGAATACCTAAAGATGTAGTTTGTACCACTGTAAAGTGCAACTCTTTAGTTTTTCGGTTTAGTATATACAAAGTTCCAGCATCTGCACCTGTGAGATTTCTAGCTTCAGATACAATCATATCTAACAAAGAGGTGATTTCACTATTGGCAGAGAGTGCTGAGCCAATTTTGTTAAGTATTTTTACTTTTTCTATTTGTGCTAATTGTGAATTGTGTTTAAGGATTTTTTTACTCGTAAAGTCTATACTCTCTCCACCCAAAAGTATGTTTTTAGGATTTAGTCCTATACTTTCTATCTCTTTTTCAATCTGATTTTGATAGTTTGATTTTATATGGTTTATATAGATTTCAACATCATCTCTTTTAAGCTTTTTAAGCTCACTTTTTAAAAGTTTTGGGGTTAAATGTTTGCTTGCATTTGCAATCTTTTCTAAATTTGAAGGAAATGAAACATCAACTATAAGAGCCTTTACATGTAAGGAACTATTTAATACTTCCCAAATCCTATCACTAGTGTATGTATCTGCTGAAAAAACTATACCACTTCCATCTTTTTCTATCAAGTAATCACAGCACTCTACCGTATGGTTTGCTTCAAGTGGAGTAATAGTTACACCATCTACATGTAAAGGTACATCATATTCTAACTCTATAAACTCTAAAACTTTTTTACCACTAAGTTCAAGTTTAAGTTCACTAAAGTCTGGCCATATTTCCCAGTTAAATAGATGTTTTTTTAGGGATTTAATAGTAGCTTTTAATCCATATACTTTTATAGGTTCTACTCTTTGGCTCAAAAAATTATCACATAAAAAAGCAATATCAAGTATGTGATCAAGATGTGAATGTGAAACAAATATATTGTCAATATCAATAGCTTTTTCTTTAAGTCCATATATAATATTGCCAGCATCAATTACTGTATGTTCTGAGATTTGTAAACAAGTTGTATAGAATTTATCGCTTCTATTTCCGTGAGAACCTAAAATCTTAATCATGGTGTTACCTTATAAATTTTTACTTCTTTTTCTTTGCCTTTGACTTTTACCTCATCTACAAACTCTATATTGTACTCTTTTTTTAGCTTCTGTTTTGTAAACTCAGTTATAAGAATCTGTGCCTTATACGTTTTACAAAGTCCCTCTGTTCTTGAGCCTAGATTTACACTATCACCTATGATGGTATAGTCACTTCTTCCACTACTTCCCATCTCTCCAACAACTACATCACCCGTGTTGATTCCTATGCCTATATCGATACTAGGGAAGCCAAGACTTTCTAGTTTTTTATTTACTTTTTTTAGCTCTTTTATCTGTTTTACCGCACTTTGCACTGCTACATCTGCATGATTTTCTACATCATTTGGAGCATTCCAATAAGCCATGATGGCATCACCTATGAACTTGTCTACAGTTCCGTTACTCTCAGTGATTATTTCTGTCATAGGAGTCATATATATGTTAAGAAATTCTATGAGTTTTTTAGGGTCATTTAGTTTTTCACTTATGGAAGTAAAACCTCTAATATCACTAAAAAAATACTTACTTCCCTCTGTTTAGCTTCAAAAACGTCACTATTACCTTGTTTTATAAGACTCTCTGCCACCGCTTTTGAAACCTTTTTTGAAAACTTATCTTTTATAAGCTCTTTTTGTTTTGATTCAAAAATATAGTGAAGTGAAGTCAATATCAAATAAAGAAGTGTTACACTTACAAGTGGGTAAAAAAGATTTAGCATAATCCCCTCTTTTACAAACAAAAAATAAGACATGTAAAAAAGCAGTCCCATAGATAACATAGAAAAAATAGCTGTTCTAATAGCCCCAAAAAGAGCAAAAAATAAAACTATTGCTAAAAGCATAACAATGATGACCAAGACATCTACAGCTTCAATCCAACTAGGATGACTTATAAACTCTTGGTTAAGGGCATTGTCTATGGCAGTAGCATGTATCTCAACACCTGCGTAAACACTTTCAAATGGAGTAGCACGCAAATCCAAAAGTCCAGCAGCACTAGTTCCTAGCAATACTATCTTTCCTGAGATATCCTCTTTATGAAAACTATTGTCATATATATCGACTGCTGATATATACTTATATAGTCGTGATTTACCTCTGTAATTTACACTAAGTCGTCCAAATCTATCTGTCGGGATTACTAGCTCATCTAAGCTTATATGAGTTATACCTATATCACTATAGTTGATGACTATTTTACTCGCTCCATATACTAAACGAAGTATTTCAAGAGATAAAGATGGAAAAACAGTATCATCATAGCTTACCAAAAGGGGTACACTTCTTACGATTCCATCGCTATCTGGAACTGTATTGAAAAAACCACTAGAGTATGATGAAGATTGAAGAATAGAGATATTTGAGATAACTCCTTTTGCTTTAGGTAAAAAATCTCTATTTTGTGAATTTTTTTCTACTATGATTGTTGCTATATTTGGAGTATCTCCTTTTTTCATACTCTCTTCAAAATCAAATATATATCCCATTATGGTTGGAGTATTGGCTAAAACATCCGCAAGTATAGCATCATAATCTTCTGCATCTTTATGAACAAATCCAAATTTGGATAAAACTTTTTTTGGAGAACTTCTATCGGCTTCTGCAAAAACAATATCAAGTCCTATGATTCCAACTTCTGCTTTTGTTAGATTTGTTAAGATGGTAGCAACCTTATCTCTACTCCACGGCCACTGTCCAAGCTGTGAGAGACTCTTCTCATCTATGTCTACTATAACTATGTCTTTGCTTGGTTCTATCTCTCCACGCAGATGAAAGAACATGTCAGTAAACTTTTTATTCATATTTTCAAAGAACAGAGTCTCTGTCATGTACATGTAAGAAGCAAAAATACCTAATGACAGTGCTATGATAAGCTCTATGGTTAAAAGTTTTAGTTTACTCAAATATTATAGCCTCATTGTATTTTTGTAGCAGTTCCTCTAACTGCATCTACATTGGTCACTATTAGTGATTTTAATGAACTACTGCCACCACTAAAACCTCCTGCACGATACCCATAAGCTTGATCATACCCAGAGAAATGCAAATGTACTGTTACCTGAGTGTCTGTACTTCCACATTCAGTTAAAAATGCTTTTCTTATAGTTATAGTTTTATGTATACCTTCAGCTGGTAGTGGCATAAACTTGCGAAATATTCTTTCTTCATTACAACCAAGCATGTCTAATTTTAAATGCACATATCTTATTTGTAGATCTCTGCCACTGTTGGTTATTACATTACCATTATTGGGTATTCCATCTATATCTAGTGGAACTTTAACTACAATCTCATCTGCATACAAACTACTAAATAGCATAAATGCTCCAATAAAATAATAATCTTTTCATAATTTCTCCTATCTTAACTTGAATTTTATCTGTGGCGTTGTTGTTTCGTAAACTACTGGTTTCTTTAATTTAAACTTCAATATTGGTATTGTTACTTCGTATACTGTCGCTTGCTTTAACTTAAACTTTATTGTTGGTGTTGTTACTTTATAGGTCTTTTTTGATTGTAGCTTTAATTCATCTGTTTTAGTCTTTACATTCAATACAGGTCCAGTAACCACTATTGCTTTTATGTTTGGATTATACTGAATCATAGGTGAACTAGTATTTTTGAATTTTAGAACTATTGGCTCTGTTGTTATGACCTTTGGTGTAAAGTTTTTTTTGTTTTTCCAAAATTGATAATTTTTTATCAGGTTTTTGAAACTCTTGCTTGACTAACCCTGCACCTGCGATTACCATTGGAGCATCGTCAGACTTTTCTTCCATAACTACTCGTAAAGAAAACTCATAGCTCTTTTCTAGTTCTGGAGTAAAACTCCACTCCCATTCACTATGCCCTTTTGCCCTACTCCAACTCTCTCCACCATCTACTGTTATCTCTACATGTAAAGAGTCTACATGTAAAGCTTTATCTTCACTTTCGAGTATGCCTTGTACTATGACTTTTCCATCTTTTAAGTCTTCTGGGTAAAACTCTACATCATCAGGAAGCTCATCAAACTCTCTATCGTTTATAGTTATGCTATCTACGTAACTTTTGTCATCTGCATTTGTTGTTTTTGCTTTGCCTCTGTAACTTTTTCTTTCATCGTTATCTTTTTCAAGTATATTTTGTAAAGTTGCTAAGAGTTGGCTTCGTAGTGGTTCTTTGAAATTTTTCTTTATGTACTCTATGAGCTCTTTTAAACTCATACTTCCATGCCAGCCTGCTTTTTTTATGAGTTCTTCTTTCTCTTTTTGTGAATACTCTTTTACTTTTGGCTTGTCGTCTTTTGTTGCTTTACCTAATCTTCCTGAACCAACTTCTATATCGCCATTTGGAGTAAACAAAACTATAGTTCCATCTGTGCACATAACTACATCTATGTCATCTCCAACTTGAGCGGCAAAGACTGTACCTCTTATGCCTATCGTTGCATTTTTTGTTTGAAGTTTAAATCTATTTGGAGCTATTTTCCCAATACGACCTGTAACAGTTTTAAAAAAACCTTTTAAAACTTTGAACTTTATATGTGAATCTTTTTTGCCTGTAAAAAGGTATGAGTCTATTTCAAAAATTGTATTTTGCCCTAAAGATACTGCTGTGTTGTCCATAAAAAAGATTTTTACTCTCTTTATTCCTAAATAGCAACTAATTTTATCTGTGAGCAAATATGCTTCTTCTGTAGCTACAGTGATTTTCATTGTAACTACTGTATCAATTCCATTTGTATAACCGTTATTGAAGGTATGATAAGCTACCCCATAAAGCCATCCCTTTTTGTACTCTTTGCTGTACATGTAAGACTATTTCTTACATCTATACCATCTATTTTTACATCACTTGGTAATTTATCTAATTGAACAGGTACTTTTACTATAATTTCGGGTTTAACTGCAAACACACTACTCACTAAAAATATAAAAATCATAAATTTTTTCATTATTTTCTCGTATAAAAAGAATATTATACATAAAACAGTTAAGCTTATTCTTAGAATAATTAATATACTATACCCCCCTATAGTATATTAAAGGAAAAACA
>DQTM01000048.1 GCA_015662785.1 Sulfurospirillum arcachonense
CCACCTTATTGGTGGTGTAAATTTTTAATGAATGTGCCTTGAGTGCAATGATAGATAATATTTTTAATTTTCTATTGCATAATTTGGGTTTAAAAATGATTAATTACAAGATTTGGTAAAAGAGAGTCTAAACTATCAATCCACAATAGTAGTCTTAAAACCCATTGTTCCACCAGATGGTAAGTTTCCATATCTATCATGGAACTCCATCTTGGTTATACCAATATCAGTGACTCCAGCTTCAAAAAATACCCCTCTAATACTATTATCTATCGGTGCTATAACTATATAGTATCTACTCCAAGGATTTGATGCAGGTAAAAGATATAACAATTCATCACCTTTTTTTAACTCTTCAATACTTATAGGTTTTTTACCATTAACCTTAAAAAGAAGATTATCATATCTTGCTTTATCTTCGCCACTTGGGATATAAACACTTACTATAAATTTCTCAAGGTTTTCATCTATTGTTACAAGATGATGATTAATATGACTTATGTATGTTGTTATAAAAAAAACTTTTGTTATTATCCCTTTTTTAAGAACACTTTTTTGAGTCTGAGTTAAAGACTGTTCGTGCAGTATATCAGTTGTTTTTGCATAATTATTGTTTTTTTGAGAACACCCTATAAATAAAAAAGAGATTATTAATATAGATAAAATTTTAAATTGCATTATTTTCCTTTTAAAAGAGAATTTTATCATAAATTACTAAATTCTTAATTATATGCTATCATATGTAAATTAAAATTTTGGTGTAAACATGAAAAAAATTGCAATTCTTGGGGCTGGATGGTTAGGTTTTAATTTAGCAAAACAACTTCAAAAAGATGGATATAAGGTATCATGCTCATACAGACATAGATTATTAAAACTGACACTTCAAGAAGCTAAAATTGACTCTATTTTTGTTGACTTAGATGAAAATATTTTGCCAGAAAAATTGTTTAATACTGATGTTTTATGTATATTTATACCACCTTCACAAAATAAAGAGTATAAAAAAATATTTCAAAAGATTACTGAAAATAGAAACTTTGACAAAATAAAACAAGTAATCTTCTCTTCATCTACTTCCATTTACCAAAACACAAACGATGATAAACGTGAAAACTCCTCACTTAAAACGGACAATCAAATTGTAGAAGCAGAGAAGATATTAGAAAAGTTTTCCAACAACTGTATTTTAAGATTTGCTGGACTTATGGGTGAAGAGAGATATTTAGCAAAATATTACAGTTCAACAGTCCAAAATGCACAAACCATAGTTAACCATATACACTTAGAAGATGCTATTGGTATCATAGAGGAGATTATCTCTAAAAATGTACGTGGTACTTACAACATTTGTGCTCCATTGCACCCTACTAAAGAAAAAGTCATAAAAGAACAATGCAAAATACTCAATCACAAAGAACCATTTTTTGAAAAAGGTGATAATAAAAAAGCAGTAATCATAACAGATAAAATAGATAAAAAAATATTTTACATGTACAAGCATCCTAGTCCCATACATTTTCCTCTCATCAAAAATCAAGCACCATTTTGATATAATCGCAAATATTTTACATGTAAGGCAGATTATGAACTCTTTAGCTATCGCTTTTAGCGGTCCATCAGGAAGTGGAAAAACAACACTTATCGTCAAAGTTGCAAATGCTTTGAAAGACAAATACTCTTTGGCTATAGTTAAACACGATCCTAGCGACAAAGCAATATTTGATAAAGAGGGAAAAGATAGTTGGAAGTTTGCACAGACTGGTGCAGAAGTAGTTGTATCAAGCCCAACAAGAACAACACTGCTCTCTCAACGTGAAAAAAGTATAGATGATATCATAGAGATGATAGGAGATTTCGACATACTTTTAGTCGAAGGACTCAAAACCTTACAACTTCCAAGACTCTCTGTTTTTAGAAACAGACTTGAAGAAGACTATTTTCCAATGTCAAATGCTTTAGCAATTGACGATAGCATCAATCTTGGTGATTATAAAATACCAAAACACTTAGAAATTTTAGATTTAAACAATACTAACTCCATCGTAGAGTGGATTTTAAAAAATGCCAAAAAAATAAAAAAATGATTTTTCTTACCAAAGGTAAAGCTTTAGTGAGGGGAATTTTTCTTGGACTTGTTCAAGAAGAAGGAGAAATAAAGTGAACGAGATATTTGAAGCAATAAAACGTGCTGCAATAGAGATAAATGAAGCGATCATGTATGATGATACAGGTTATTCAGAAGAACATAATGCAACAGGTGATGCACAACTAAAACTTGATATAAAAAGTGATATTTTTGTAGAAAATGAGTTTAAAAAAGTAACCTCAATAAAAGAAATTGTTAGTGAAGAGAAAGAGCATAAAACTTCTGTTCATGCTGAAGGAAAATATCTTGTTGGTTATGATCCTCTTGATGGTTCAAGCCTTCTTGACGTTGACCAAAGTGTTGGTTCTATCTTTGGTATTTATGAAAACGATTATAGTGGTAAAAACTTACTTGCTAGTGCATATGTCGTGTATGGTCCTAGGCTTGAGCTTGTGATTGCTACTGACAAAGTAAGAATGTATAGATTAAACAGAAAAAATGAGTTTTACTTCTATAAAGATATAAAGTTAAATCAAAAAGGAAAACTTAATGCTCCTGGTTCAACACAAATGTGTTGGCCAGCTCACCATAAAAAGATGATTGATGATATCTTTAAAGATGGTTATCGTTTGAGATATTCTGGTGGTATGGTTCTTGACTTGCACCATATACTTCTAAAGGGTGGTGGACTGTTTTCATATCCAAGTACTAGTGACCTTCCAAAAGGAAAACTAAGACTTATATTTGAAGTACTTCCTTACGCATTTATATTTGAAAAAGCGGGTGGTCAGGCCATAGATGGTAAAAAAAGATTATTAGATATAGAACCTTCTCATGCTCACGATACATCTCCTTGCTTCTTTGGATCAAATGATGAGATAAAAAGAGTTTTAAAAACTTATGCATAAAACCAACGATGAGTATCAACTCGCCCTAGATGGTAAAAAAGAGACACTACAGCAGTGTCAAAAAGATAAAGATATAGACTCTTGCATGAAGTGTGAAAAAACTTTTGAGTGTGAGATTAGAAAAGATTATGTAAAATCAGTTTACGAGAGCATGTCTCATGGTGAAACTGGTGGATTTGAATTTTAAGATAAATATGATGGAGCGGGACAGGCTGCTTTTGCAAAGCAAAAGATGCCTGTCCCCGACTACCAATTGGAAAACGATATGGAGAAAAACATGAATAAAAACAACAAAGCCTACGTCACAACCCCAATATACTACGTTAATGACGTTCCTCACATAGGACACGCATACACAACTATTATAGCAGATACAATGGCAAGATACTACCGTCTTAAAGGCCGTGAAACTTTCTTTTTAACAGGGACTGATGAGCATGGACAAAAAATAGAAGAAGCAGCAAAAAGTAGAGGTCGTGAGCCTCAAGAGTATGCAGATGAAATAAGCGGAAAATTCAAAGCACTTTGGGATGAGTTTGACATAAGCTATGACAAGTTTATTCGTACAACTGATGCCGACCATAAAAAAGGTGTTCAAAAAGCTTTTAAAGCTATGTTTGACAAGGGTGATATTTACAAGGGTGAGTATGAGGATTACTACTGTGTTAGCTGCGAAACATTTTTTACAGAGACTCAGCTTATGGATGGCGAAGGTTGTCCTGATTGTGGTAAGCCTACTAAACTTGTTAAAGAAGAGAGTTACTTTTTTAAGCTTTCAGATTATCAAGAGAAACTTTTAAAATGGTATAGCGATGATGAACAGTGTGTTCTTCCAAAAGGAAAGAAAAACGAAGTTATCAGTTTTGTAAAACAGGGACTTCGTGATTTGTCTATCACTCGTACTAGTTTTGATTGGGGTGTAAAACTTCCTGAAGAGATGAATGACCCAAAACATGTTATGTATGTTTGGCTTGATGCACTTCTAAACTATGTAACAGCTCTTGGTTATGGAACGGATGAGAAAAATATGGACTTCTGGCCTGCAACTATGCACTTAGTAGGAAAAGATATACTTCGTTTTCATGCTATCTACTGGCCGGCATTTTTGATGAGTCTTGATCTTCCCCTTCCAACTCACGTGGCAGCGCACGGATGGTGGACAAGAAATGGCGAAAAAATGAGTAAAAGTAAAGGCAATGTTGTAAATCCTAAAGAGATTGCAGATGCTTATGGACTTGAAAACTTTAGATACTTTTTACTTCGTGAAGTTCCTTTTGGACAAGATGGTGACTTTAGCCAAAAAGCTCTCATAGACCGCATTAACTCAGACCTTGGAAATGAGTTTGGCAATCTTCTAAACCGTATCATTGGAATGAGCGGAAAGTATAGTGAAGGTAATGTAACTTCTAAAGATGTAAAAGCTTTACATGTAAAGGAATTGGACGAAGTAGAAGCTATTTTAGAAAATATTGAAGATAGATTAAATTTACTTCAAACAAACCGTTACCTTGAAGATTTATGGAAAGTTCTTACCATAGCAAATGGAGCAATTACAGCTCATGAGCCTTGGTCAAAAATCAAAAATGGTGATAAAGATGGTGCTTTAGCGGTAGTTGGGCTTGTAGCCAATATACTTGCTCGTGTAACAGTTTTAGTAAGCCCAGTTATGCCAAAAACTGCAACGAAAATAGCATCTGCACTTGGATTTGAGGTAAATACTGAAAGTTATACAAAACTAATAGAGAAGAAAGAACTACTTAGTGATTTTGTTATAGAAAAAATTCCACCACTTTTTCCTAGAATAGAAGAAGAGGCACTAGAGACTCCAGAGCCTGCTCCAAAACCTGAAAAGAAAAAGAAAAAAGAAAAAAAAGCTGAATCTATCATAACAATAGACCAGTTTTTTGAAACATCTTTAAAAATTGGGACTATACTAGAAGCTGAAGAAGTTCCTAAAAGTGACAGATTGCTAAAACTAAAAGTTGATTTAGGTGAAGAAAAAACTAGACAAGTTATTGCTGGGATTAAAGAGTACTATGCTCCTGCAGATTTAGTAAATACTCAAGTATGTATCGTTGCAAACTTAAAACCTGCAAAAATAATGGGAATGCTAAGTGAAGGTATGCTTTTAGCTGCTAAAGATAAAAATGGACTATCTTTAATGAGACCAGAAGCTCCTAAAAAAAGCGGAACTGCTGTTGGCTAAAATAGACTCTATTGTAAGAATTAGCGGTGGAGTTTTACTAAACACTCCATCAGTTGACTCTATAGAAGATATTAAAATCTCCTCAAAAAATGTAAAAAGAGGAGATCTTTTCATAGATGTAAATGGAAATACTGAAGAGATTGAAGAAGCTGTGCAAAATGGTGCATACTGCATACTAACAGCACTCATACCAAAAATAAGCGATGAAGAGATAGCTTGGGTTAGTGTTAAAGACTTAGAAAAAAGCTTAATAAAACTTGCTCGCTTTTATGCAGTTGAAAAGAACTTTAGATTTATTCCTCTTCTAGATGTTCAATATGCTCTTGCAAAATCTTTACATGTAGAGGAAAAAGCAAAACTTTTGTCGAACTTTACTTTTGAAGCTTTAATGCAAATACTAAAAAGTGAAAAAGAGACTCTATTTTTTGTTGTAAAGAACTCATTTATACAAAATGTTGACCCTACAATCAAAAAAATTAAATCTAAAATAGAACCTGATAAAATATTTGAAAATGGTCTATTTCATAGCTCTTTTATCTATAAAGATAAATTTGTAAAAGAAGTTAGATTATCATCTTTTTTTATTCCATATTTATGTTCTTTGATAGAGTATTTTGATCAATTAAAGATAAACTATAAAATAGATAATTTTAATAATTTTGAGCATTTTTACCCTCAGTTTGTAACTTCTAAACTAGAAATTAGTGATTTTGGTACAACAAGAAGAGTAATTATTTTTGAAAGCGAAATTAAGCTTTATAATGAGGAGCTAGAGTATCTTTACAAAAAAGTTGATAAAAAGCTAATAGTTACAGAGATAAACGAGCTTAAAACTAAAGATTTTAGATATGCTTTAATTCATGGTAAAAAAGAGGATTTTGAAGAGCTACTACAAGAGAAAAAAACAGTACAAATGGAGCTTTTTTAATGATAACATTGGACAATCAGACAAATATTGAAATCAATATAAACATATTAGAAAAAATTTCTAAAACAGATAAAGAAATAGAGTTAGTCATAGTTGATAATAAAACTATGCAGACAATAAACTTTGAACAAAGAGAAGTCGATAAAACGACTGATGTTCTTAGTTTTCCACTAGAAGACTTTCCTCATTTTCCACTTGGTTCTATTGTAATCAATAGTGATTTAGCTACAATAAAAGCTAAAGAGTTAGGGCATGACTTCAAAGATGAGATAACTCTTATGTTTATTCATGGACTTTTACATGTAAAAGGGTATGACCATGAATGCGACAATGGAGAAATGAGAAAAGAGGAAGAGAAACTCATAAAAGAGTTTAATCTACCAAAAAGTTTAATAATTAGGACGGACAGTTAATATGGAATATGGAATATTTTTAGTATCTATGGGGGCACTTGTATTTGGTGCAAACTATATTATAATTGAATCTGAGAGAATCGCACTTCACTTTAATATATCATCATTTGTTATTGGTGCTACACTTATTGCAGTTGGAACTAGTCTACCTGAGATGGCAGCAAGCATTGCAGCTAGTAGTGCAGGAAAATCAGATATGGCAGTTGCCAATGTTCTTGGAAGTGTAACATTTAACATATCTTTAGTCTTGGGGCTTATCTTTCTTATCACAAAAGATTTAAAGCCAAAACGTGACCTATTCAAAAATGATAGTGCTTGGAGTCTGTTTCCACTTATGATTTTTATTATCATGGCATATGATGGAACTATAGGTATGTTTGAAGGTATTATGTTTTTACTTCTTATGGTTGGTTATCTTCTGTTTTTAAGTAAAGATGCAAAATCTATTGAGGGCGAGGTAGATACCGAACTTGCAAAAGAAAAATTTGCTTGGGGAAAAACTCTTATATTTCTTTTTATTGGTTTTGCTCTTGTCATAATTGGTGCAAACTATACAATAGAGAGTGCTTCAACAATAGCTAGAAGTTTAGGTGTTACTGAGTGGGTTATCTCTTTGATACTAATCGCATTTGGTACAAGTCTTCCTGAGCTTGTTGTGAGTATTGCAGCAGCTAGAAAGGGTAATGCTGACATGATAATAGGAAATATCATAGGAAGTAACGTTGCAAACTTTACTATAGTCTTAGGAAGTGCTGCAATTGTTAACCCACTAACCATAGACTTTTCAAAATATGGATATGATATCTTATGTGCAGGAACTGCATCTTTCATGTTAGTTTTTATAACAGCAAACAAACTATACAACAAATCAGCAGGAATAGGACTTTTAGTCATAATTGCTCTTATGTTACACAATTCATTAAAGGTATTTTTCTAATCCTTGCATGTAAGGATTACTTTTTTATATACCCCATCTCCAAAAGCTTATCATAGATTTTGGAGATGACTTTTCCTGCTGCTGCTCCACCGTGTCCACCATGTTCTACTATAACTGTTACCACATACTGAGGATCTTTATATGGACCGTAAGTAGTAAACCAAGCGTGTGAGCGATGAAAGTACTCTAATTCACTCTCTTTCATACGTTTCTTTTCACTCTGAGGGATACCTACAACTTGAGCAGTTCCTGTTTTACCAGCGATATCTACTTTAGACTTTATATACCAACGTCCTGTTCCTTTTGGATGAGATATAACTTCTCTCATAGCTTTTCTTATAAGAGGAAGATTTTTCTTTTGTGTAAATGTTAAAATATCTTTGTTACCATAATCAACGTCTAAACCCCCAACACTTTGTATAAAATGTGGAGTAATACTTGAACCTGTTGCTAAAAGTGCAGTGTATCTAGCAACCTGTAAAGGTGTTGTTAAAAAGTAGCCTTGGCCAATAGAAGTAATCAAAGTTTCACCTTGATACCAAGGTTTTTGATACTTTTGCATTTTCCAAGATCTGCCAGGAACTGAACCAACAAATTCAAAGGGTAAATCTACGCCAGTTTTTGTTGCAAATCCAAGATTTCTTAAAACTGGTGCTATTTTGTCAATACCGACTTTTAGACTTCCTTTGTAAAAATAGTCATCACAACTCTCTCTAATAGCTTTTTTAAGACTTGTTTTTCCATGACCTCTCTCTTTCCAGCATCTAAAATTTCTTCCACCTAACTCCATCGAACCACTACAATAAAAATTTGTATAAGGTGTAATCAGTCCTGATTCTAAGAAAGAGAGTGCTACACCCATTTTTACAACTGAACCGGGAGGATAAAGTCCATTGATTAGCTTATTTGTAAAAGGATGATTAAAATCACTTGTTAACTCTTTCCACTCTTTATGGCTAATACCACTAACAAATTGATTTAGATTATACTCAGGGAAACTTCCAGCTGCCAATATTTTCCCATTTTTTGCATTCATTACTATAACAGCACCACTTCTCTTCCCAAATATTTTTGCCACATATTGTTGTAACTCCAAATCTAAACTAAGCATAATATCGCTACTAACAGGAAGCTTTTGATCAATTTCTTCTAACTCTTCATTAAAAGCTGTTACTTTTGTTCTTTTAACACCTTTTTGTCCCTGCAAAACTGAATTGTAATACTTTTCAATGCCAGTTCTTCCTATAAACCCTGTAAGCTTTGCAACTGGATTTTCTTGTTCATCTTTTAGATTTGCTTTTGCAACATAACCTATAACATGGGAAGCTAGTTCTTTGTATGGATAATAACGTTTTGAGGCAATATTTATCTTTAAATTATCTCTTAAAGAGAGTTTTGAAAACTCACTTATGACATCATCATGCGATATAAAATCAACGACTTTTACAAAATCATGTGAATATGGTGAGTCACGTTTTATATATAGTTTTTTTAGCTTTTTAAACTCTAGACCTTTTATATTTTTTACTAAAAAATTAATCTCTTTCTCTAAAATCTCTCTTTTTCTTGAACTACTAAGTTGTGGTTTTATGCCTATACTGAAGCCTAATCTATTTACAGAGAGTGGTTTTCCATTGATATCTAAAATAGACCCTCTAAAAGGAGCAAGATCGTCCACTCTGATAGCATTTTGTTTTGCTATCTCTTCATTATATGTATTAGATTTTATACTTATATAGTATATTCTTACAAGTAAAACTAACCAAAAGGCAGTAAATCCAAAAAGTAATAATTTTATTCTCATACTTTTCCTTTAAAAAGTACTATTGCCAATACAACATCTAAAGCAATATAATAAAAATAACCTTGTGAAAAAGATGGCATATCTTGATTTAAAACATATGCTATAAAAGAGTTCAGTAAAGAGTGTCCTAAATATGCAGCTACAACATAAATAGCTACTATACAGTTAGTACATGAAAAAAAGTTTCTAATTTTCTCCACAAAAAGATAGTAAAAAATTAAAAAAGAGAGAAGTGAAGAAAAGAGATAAAAACCTTTATCTAAATCATATATAGTAAGATATGCAAAACTAAGATAAATATATAGGTTACTCTTCTCATTTTCAAAGTTTATTACAATGAACGCAAAAAATACTCCAACAAAAAGTGGCAAATAAGTATAAAGGGAACTCATAATTTGGTAAACTACCAAACTTAAGCAGATGAGAGTAAATCTCAAATAGTTTTTATCAGTGCTACTTCGTCGCATACTGGAAAGTGCTTACATTTAATGCAATCAGCCCAAATTTTGTGAGCTGGTAATGATTCTTTTGGAATCTCTTTAAAGCCAATTGACTCAAAAAAACCTTGTTCATAAGTAAGAGTGAAAATCTTTTTAACATTTAAACTTTTACCCTCTTCTAGCATAGTCTTTACCATGCCTTTCCCTATTCCTTCTCCTCTACATTTGTCACTTACTATAAGGCTTCTTAACTCTCCTAAATCATATGCATGAAAGTGTAATGCTCCAAAGCCTACTATAGTATCATCTTTTTTAGCTATGATATATGAGCGTATATTGGTTGCCATCTCATCAGAACTTCTAAAAAGAATGGTTCCTTTTTTAACTTCTTCTACAACTAATTCTTGCATCTCTTTGATGTCACTTAATCGTGCCTTAGCATAATCAATCAAGATTAGTTTCTCCAAATAGAGCATCAAATATCAAATCAATTGCTTTTTGTATACCCTTACCTTTTGAGCTAGATACCATAAGGCAGTTTGGATATATTTTTTTCAAAGCACTTACATCTTTTTGTTTAAGTTTATCTGCTTTTGTAAATATAACCACTATTTTTTGCTCAACACTACAAATCTCATGAAGATATGCTGATACCTCTTTGTCAATTTCAAGTTCAGGGTGACGAGAATCTACAAGATGAACAAAAAGCTTTATTGACTCTCTCTCTTTAATAAACTTAGTCAAGGTTTTCTGCCACTCATGCTTCATAGACTTTGAAACTCTAGCATAACCAAAACCTGGAAGATCGACTAATCTTGCACCGTAATCTTCATCACCTTTTTTAAATACAATATCAAAAAAGTTTATGAGTCTAGTTTTCCCTGGAGTTGATGAGCTTTTTGCTAAACCTTTTCTATTTGTTAGTGCATTTATAATAGAGCTTTTACCAACATTACTACGTCCAATAAAGGCTACTTCAATGCTATCTTCATCTAATACTTGATCCATTTTCTCGGCTGATTTAACAAAATTAGCCTCTTTTATAGTTATCATTTTTTCTTCTTCTCTTCTACTTTAAATATAAATTTAACAGGTTTTTTCCCATCACTCTCTACTTCATAACGACCTGTTGTTTGGTTTATAAAAATTTTATCTCCATAAACTTTTTTGTTTGTTACTTTTTCATGTAAAAATGCATCTTTAATAAGTGTATATTGATCTTTTATTGGATTATATATCATTGTTTGTGCTTTTCCAAAATAGACCTTGTCTTTCATTATTATATCTAATGCAGCATTTCCCGTTGCTGTATATTTTAGAGGTTGTCTTTGTTTGTCAAAGGTTATAACTACTTTCTTTGCTACAAGTTTGTCTTTTCCTTTAGTAACTACGACATTACCTGTAAATTCTGTTATTTGCTTTACTTCATCAGCATAAAACTTATCTGCAACTACTTCTACCATCTCAGCACTCAAAAAACTTACTAAACTTAATACTACCAATAATGATTTCACTTCTTTTCTTCCTCTATAATCGATTTAATGTTATTCGCATATATCTTACCTTCTATGGTCTTATATACCATTGAAGTCCCGTATGTAATACTTCTATTATCTTCCAATGTAAAGTCAACATCAGTTTTAAAGACTCTTGTTTTTAAATTATAATCTGCTTTTTGCGATTTAAACTTAACACTATCACTGTTTCGATAACGTACATTACCTTCAAGTTTTAGATCATCTTTTACCAATACTCCACTGTCTGCTTTTAAATTTTCTAAAAGAGTCTTTTTTGATTTTCTTGTTGCCTCTACATTGTAAAATTCATCATGATTTACAAACCTTAAAACTTTTGAAGCTCTAACTATATGAGAAACCCCATCTTCAGTAATAGAGTAATTTACCATATTTATCATCTCAATATTAGGACTGTTTTTACTGTTTTTACTCTTCACCACATCGTAAGGTTTCTGGTATAATAAAAACACCATAATCCCAACAAAAGCAAATATAAAATAGTATAAAAATTTTACTGCCAAAGCTTTAAAAACTCCTCTTCAAGTCCCTCTTTTTCAATTATCATATCAATCATTTCTCTAACTGCCCCTCTACCGCCATTGGTTTTAAGTACAGTTTTTACACTCTTTTTTATCAAACTTACACCATCATTTGGAGTAAATGACCACCCAACACTTTGAAGCATACCAATGTCATTGAGATCATCACCAATAGCAGCAACATTTTCCCAAGTAAGATTTTCCTCTTTTAAAATCTCTTCCAAAAGTGTTTTTTTATCTTTAATTCCTTGATGAAGATGAGTTATATTAAGCTCACAAGCCCGTCTTTCAACTACCTTAGAATTTCTTCCTGTAATAATTGCACTTTTAAGCCCAAGTCTACTCCAAGAGGCAATTGCTAAACCATCTTTTGCATTAAATGCTTTATATTCATCTTTGTTGCTACCATAAATTATACTACCATCAGTCAAACATCCATCTACATCAAATACTAAGAGTTTTATCATAAAACACCCTTTGTACTAGGGATTCCCACTCTTTCATTTTTAGCAATTGAACGACGAAGTGCCACGGCAAATGATTTGAAAACTGCTTCAAGTATATGGTGCTTATTTTTACCACGTTTACACTCTACATGTAAAGTGAGTCCTGCACTACTAACTACTGCTCTAAAAAACTCTTCAGAGAGTTCAACATCAAATTCTCCAACTTTACCACTTAAAGCTACATCATAAACCAAGTAAGCACGGTTACTCAAGTCCAAACAACTCTCAACAGCTGCTTCATCCATAACAACAACGGCATTAGAGTATCTTTCTACATTTTCTATAGGGAAAATTGCCTCTTTCAAAGCTTGTCCTATTACTATTCCAACATCTTCTACACTATGGTGAAAATCTATATGAGTATCACCTTTACATGTAACGTTTAAATCCACCAAAGAGTGCTTTGAAAAAGCTTCTAACATATGGTCAAAAAAACCAATTCCTGTTGATATATTTGATACTCCTGTACCATATAGATTCAACTCAACAACTATATCTGTCTCTTTTGTTTTTCTACTTATCTTTGTCATGTTTTACTCTCTTACTATAAATGAGCCACTAAACCCATCACTTGATTTATACTCTCTTGCTTCAGCTTCACTCTTAAAACCTGTTAAATATACTCTATAAAGTGCTACTCCATCTTTTTGACCAACAACTACTTTTGAGCTATATCTTCCCTCTACCTGTTTATATCGCTTTGCATATATATACGCACCAACTTTGTTTCTAAATGCCCCGATTTGAACTGCATAGTTACCTAAAACAACACTTTGAGTACTTCCTGCACTATTTCCAATAACTCCATTAAAACCTATAACTTCAATGCGAACTGGAGCTGTACCTTTTTTTACCATATCAATTCTATGTGCTGCTTGATTTGATAAGTCTATAATTCTTGATTTTACAAAAGGTCCTCTGTCGTTTATTCTTACTACTATTTTAGTACCATTTTCAAGATTTGTTACTCTTAACATTGTATTCATTGGCAACGTTTTATGCGCTGCTGTCATAGCGTGCATATTGTAGTATTCGCCATTAGAAGTCAATTTATTATGAAAATTAGGTCCATACCAACTTGCAATTCCACTAAAAGAGTCATTTATGCTTACTTTTGTCGGATAATATTTTTTCCCTAGTACAGTATAAGGTCGCATTGTAGCTCTATGCATATTTTTAGAGTTTTTTATCTCTTCTGTTGATTTATGGCTACTACTTTTGCTACTTCCACCGCCACTATAGACATACTGACGACTCGAACAACCACTAAAAACTAAAAGTGCAATTATAAATATAAGGCTTCTAATATACATACGGAATAACAAGTCTCTCACCTACTATTATGGTTGAACTTTTTTTGTTGTTAACTCTCATGATAGTGTTTATAGTTACATTAAATTTTCTAGATATTTTTCCCATTGTATCACCTGTTCTTATCGTATAATTTCTTGTTTTTGGTTTTAAGACAGGAATAACAAGTTTTTTGTTTATTCTTAAAGTATTTGATTTTAATCTATTAAAATCTTTAATTATTTTATATGACACTCCATATCTTTTTCCTATGGAATAAAGTGAATCTCCTCTTTTAATCTTATGAACATAAAAACGCCCATTATCTTTTTTAGGATCAAAGTTTTGTGCAAATGCCGTCTGTTTTCCATAAGGTATATAAAGATGGTAAGTACCCTTCTTCGGAGGAACAAAACCATATCTTAAATGAGGATTATATGACTTTATCTCTTTATATGACATACCAACACTATCGGCAATACTACTTAGCGTAGTACCGCCTTTTACCTCTACTTTTGCAAATGTGTGTGTTGAGCCTCTATTCATCAAATACCCAGCATCATGTCCGACTATAAAGTCAGTGCTATTTGAGAGGTGTTCCATCATCATTATTTTTCGAATATAGATTCTACTCTCTCTTGGAATATATTTTTTATGCTTATTGAGTAAAACTGCCAAGTCATCTGTTCCAGCTCTTTTTATAGCTTTAGCTACTCTTCCTTCACCACAGTTATATGCAATAGCCACAAGATACCACTTTCCAAATCTTTTATGAAGATACTTTAGGTACTTTATAGCTGCTTCAGTTGATTTAACTGGATCTCGTCTTTCATCTACATATAAATTTATCTCTAGACCAAATTTTCTACCAGTATATGGCATAAATTGCCAAATTCCAGCTGCTTTTGCGCTTGAGTATGCTCTTGGTACAAAGTTTGATTCTGCCATAGCAAGATACAAAAAAGCATCAGGAATATCCGCCTCTTTTAGCATACTTCTTAAAACTGGTATAAATCTGTTACCATTTTCTAGCACTCTTAAAAAGTGTTTTGTTTTGTATCTGTCAGCATCTTCTTTCATAGTAATAAAAAGAAGATCAGTCATGAAGGTTGGGTCAATGTCAAGGCTTTTTAAAACCTTTGCTTGTTCGCGGTAATTTGTTTCTACACTTAAAAATGCATTTGCACTTTGTATCAATAGTGCAACTAAAATCAAAAATCTAAATAACATCCAACTCCCTTAAATATTATAACTACTCATAAAGTAATTATAATACCTAATTTTCACTTTGCGAATGCTTTAAAGAGCCTTTTTGCGTTAGTTGAGGTTAAATCTTCTATCTCTTTAACCTCCTTATCCAATAATTCAGCAATTTTTTCTACTACAAACCTGGTGTATGCAGGTTCGTTTCTTTTTCCACGATGAGGCTGTGGCGTAAGATAAGGAGCATCTGTTTCGGCTACAAGTTTATCCAGTGGAATTTTAGATAATACTTCTACTAATTGCTTCGCATTTCTAAAAGTTAAAACTCCACCAATACCAAAATAGAATCCATCATTTGCTAAACTAAGAAGGTGTTCACTTGCATTATAACAGTGAAGAACTCCTCCTACTTCTTTAGCTCCATTTTCTAACAAAACTCTTTTGCTATCATCATTTGCATCTCTTATATGTACAATGAGTGGTTTTTTTACACTTTTTGCCAACTCAATATGTTTTTTAAAAACCTCTTGTTGCTCAAGTTTTTCTACTTTTTTTTCATTTTCATCATCGGGAAGTCTATAGTAATCCAAACCACACTCTCCAACAGCAATGCACTTTTCATCTTCTAAAAACTCTCTTAATATTTTTTCATCATACTGTTTATGATGATAAGGGTGAACCCCTGCTGCAAAGTAGATGTTTTCATTTTTATGAGCAATCTCTTGAGCTTTTTTCAAATCATTTATGTCAGCCCCAGGGATTAAAATACCCTCAACTCCATTTGCTTTAGCATTGGCTAAAACCTCATCCAAATCTTCATTGTATCTCTCATCATCAAGATGAGCATGTGTATCTATTATCAAATTTATTCCTAATCTTCTGCTAATTCTACTCTATTTCGTCCACTATTTTTTGCATTATATAGAGCCATATCTGCTTGGTTTAGCATCTCTTCTACACCCTCATCACAACTGAATGTGATACCTATAGAGACCGTATATTGTATCTCATTATTATTGATACTAATTATATTTTTGGCTATTTTTAGTCGTAGGCGTACAAATATTTCAACTGCGCTACTCTTATCTATGTTTTTAAGAAGAACACAAAACTCCTCTCCACCAAACCTAGCAACTACATCAGAACCCTTAATACTCTCTGTAATAAGCCTAACTAACTCTTCAATAGCTACATCACCTACATCGTGACCATAAGTATCATTTACATTTTTAAACTTATCTATATCTATCATAGCAACTGCAAACTCTTCACCACTACTTTTACACTCTTCCATATATGAATTTATCTCTTTATAAAAGCTTTTTCTGTTTCTTGCCCCAGTCAAAAAGTCTGTATTTGCCATGTCGCTTATGGTTTCAATGTACTCCAATGACTCAATAGCATTATTAACCCTACAAACTAACTCTTCTTTTGTAAAAGGTTTATTTATAAAATCATTTGCTCCTATTTTGAGGAATTTTGAAGATATCATTTCTTCACTATTCGCTGTAATTCCAATAATGCTCATCTGCATTTTTGAGTACTCTTCACGAAGTGTCTTAGTAAGCTCAAAACCATCAATTACAGGCATATTATAGTCAGTCAAAACCAATTTTATATCAGGATTATCTTTCATATAAACCAAAGCTTCTTCACCATGAGCGGCACTTAAAACTTTGTACATTTGAAGATTTAACATCTTTTTTATCTCATTTCGCATTACAATGGAGTCATCAACAACCATAACTTTATAGTCTCTATTTTTTGAGAGTCTCTCTATGAGTTGAAAAATATAATTTACATCATCCATATTGCCTTTATAGACATAATCAATAACATCTTTTTTAAGTATTTCATC
>DQTM01000148.1 GCA_015662785.1 Sulfurospirillum arcachonense
GAAGATGTAAAACTTGCAGTTGAGAAGATGGCAAAAAGTGAAAGAGCGAGAGACTTAGACAATATTATTAAAACAATTATGACTGATGAAGTTGCCATTAAAGAAGAGTGGGCAAAGGATTTGGTTGGTGCCGTTGTTAATGCATACAAGAAAAAAATTGTTCGTGAAATGATAGTGTTTGAGCGAGTTAGAGCTGATGGAAGAAGTCTAACTGAGGTTAGAGATATTTCCATAGAGACAAATTTACTTCCAAATGCACATGGAAGTTGTCTTTTCACTAGAGGACAGACTCAAGCACTTGCTATCATCACTCTAGGTGGTGAAAAAGATGGACAAATGTTCGATAAGCTTACTGAGAAAAATGTAGCAATTGATGATTTTATGGTGAACTATAACTTCCCAGGTTTTTCAGTAGGAGAAGCAGGACCACTTAGACCTCCAGGACGTAGAGAACTAGGTCATGGTAATCTTGCACGTCGTGCGTTAGAGCCATTACTAGATCCAAATAGACTTCAAACTATTAGATTAGTTTCTGAGATACTTGAGTCAAATGGTTCATCTTCTCAAGCAACTATTTGTGCAGGTTCACTTGCTCTTCGTGCAGCAGGACTTGAGACAAGTAAACTAGTAGCTGGAATCGCTATGGGACTTGTTTTTGAAGGTGATAAGCATGCAGTTCTTACTGACATAATGGGTCTTGAAGATCATGATGGAGATATGGACTTTAAAGTAGCTGGAACAAGAGATGGAATCACAGCTCTTCAGATGGATATCAAACTTGGTGGAGTTTCTCGTGATGTTCTAAAAGAGGCACTTTATCAAGCAAAAGAAGGTCGTGATCATATCTTAAGCATTATGGAAGAGGCTGATAAAGAGATTCAAATCAATAGTGATATTCTTCCTAAGTTAGAGCTTTTTAGTATTGATCCTTCAAAAATAGTGGACATTATTGGACAAGGTGGTAAGGTAATACGTGATCTTATTGAAAGATTTGAAGTATCAATCGATCTTGAAAGAGATAAGGGTGAAGTCAAGATTGCTGGTGGAAGTAAAACAAAAGTAGAAGCTGCAAAAAGTGAAATCATGGAAATCGTAAATAAGCCATCATTTGGTGGACGTGGCGGTGGAAGAGATAGCAGAGGCGGTGGACGTCCTCCAAGAGTTGAGAAACCAATGCCAAAGTTTACAGAAGGTGAAATCTTAGATGGAACAGTTGTTCGTATCGTCGATTTTGGAGCATTTGTTCAACTTCCAGGTGAAGTAGATGGACTTCTTCACATTTCAAAGATAGCTGACCATAGAGTTGACAAGGTTAGTGATTATCTTGAGGTAGACCAAAAAGTAAAAGTAAAAATTTTAGAAGTAAATGGAAGAAAAATTGGTCTAGGATTGGAAAAGTAGCGACTTAATGGGATTTTAACCAAACTTTGGATAAAATCCCATTCGAAACAAAGTGGTAAGTAGGGAAACTATCCGAACGGACTTTGTAAAATTTTATAGGAGAACTTTATGAAAAAAGTTATATTTTTAATGTTAGCACTTGCATCAGCTGCACTTGCTGGTGACGGTGAGATGCTTAAGTCATACTCGGTATTGGCTGCTTCTGTTGGTCTTGGTCTTGCTGCTCTTGGTGGAGCTGTAGGTATGGGTAATACTGCTGCTGCAACTATCGCAGGAACTGCAAGAAACCCAGGTCTTGGCGGAAAGCTAATGACTACAATGTTTATCGCTCTAGCGATGATTGAAGCACAAGTTATCTATGCACTTGTTGTATCTTTGATTGCACTTTACGCAAACCCATTTATGTAATAGAACGAGGCTACTTTCAGTAGCCTCTAAATCCTCAATTTAATTCTTATTGTGCGTCAGTGGTGGAACGGTAGACACGCCGCCTTGAGGGGGCGGTGCCTTCACGGGCGTGGAAGTTCAAATCTTCTCTGGCGCACCATCTTAATATCAAAACTACACAATTTCAAAATAATTTCATAAAAATGACAAATTCAAGTAAACTTTAATATTTAATTCTGTATTATTTTTTATGTTTAAAACATAAAATTAAAAAAAGGGCTTACTTATGAATATTAAGTATTTTAGTAGAACGTTACTTGTTCTAGCTATGATTGGGGCATTTAGTGTAAATGCTATGGCGAAAGATAAAGTTATTAAATGGAAATTGGCTATGAGTTGGCCAAAACATCTCACTCCACTATCTTCTCCTCCACAAAATTTTGCCAAAATGGTAAATGAAATGTCAAATGGCCGTTTAGTTATTGCAGTGCATGGTCCTGAAAAACATAAAGCAGCATTGGGTGTTTTTGATATGACTAAACTTGGTCAGTATCAGATGGCACATTCTGGTTCATACTATTGGAAAGGAAAAGACATCAATACTCTTTTCTTTACATCAATGCCTTTAGGAATGACTCAAGATGAGCAAACTGCATGGTTTTACCATGGTGGTGGATTAGAGCTTATGCAAAAAGTATATGCTAAACATAAAATGTACTCATTTCCTGGTGGAAACACTGGTGTTCAGATGGGTGGATGGTTTAGAAAAGAGATTAAGACTGTTGAAGATTTAAAAGGTCTTAAAATGAGAATTCCTGGTTTTGCTGGAGAGATTATGGCTGACTTGGGTGTTGCAGTAACAAACTTACCTGGTGGTGAGCTTTATACTGCGTTAGAGCGTGGTACTATTGATGCACTTGAATGGGTTGGACCGGGAATGGATATTAAAATGGGATTTCATAAAGTTGCTCCATATTACTATACAGGATGGCATGAGCCAGCAAGTGAAATGCAATTTATGATAAACAAAAAAGCATTTGACAAGTTACCAAAAGATTTACAAGCTATCGTTACAGTTGCTATGAAAGCAGCCGCTGCTGATATGTATTCTGAAAACTATGTTGCTAGTGCTGATGCTTGGGTAAAGATGAAAAAAGATTATCCAAACATAATTGTAAAAGATTTTCCTATGCCAGTCCTTAGAGCGATGAAAGCTTCTAATGATAAACTTATAAAGAAATTAGAAAAGAGAGGTGCTCTAACAAAAGAGATTATCGTATCTCAAAGAGAATTTCTTAAAAAATCTCGTGAGTGGACAAAAATATCTGAGTACTCTTACTTAAAAAGTATGATTGCTTTAGAAAACTAATTAAAAGGTAGCCTTAGGGCTGCCTTCCTTTCAAAAATTCCCCATTTTTATACAAATTATGCTAAAATAAACGCTTTTAATTTATGAGCTATAAGCTCAAGTGCAAGGAGTTGTTATATGAAAATTGCTAGATTTAGCCGTATAGGGTTTATTTTAGCTGCTGCAGGAAGTGCAGTAGGTCTTGGCAATATATGGAAATTTCCATATATGACAGGAGAGAATGGTGGTGGTGCTTTTGTACTTATATATTTACTAACAATTACAGTAATAGGGTTGTCCCTTTTCATTGCAGAAGTTCTTTTAGGCAAAGCGGCTAGAAATGATTCTGTTACTACTTTTGAAACACTTGCTCCTAAAAATGGACATCTTTGGAAGTATGCAGGTTTTATTATCTTTGCTGGTACTTTGATTCTCTCATTTTATCTGATTGTTATTGGTTGGATTATAAAATATGTATATATCTCAGCTACATCACTACCAACAGCTGTAAAAGAGGCTGGTGCTACTTTTGGTGGTATGGTTACAACCGATGTTGTAGGTCAGTTTATATTTTTTAATGTAGCATTTTTTATAACTATTTTTATAGTTACTCGTGGAATTAAACAAGGTATAGAAAAAGTAAACCTTATATTGATGCCACTTTTAATAATAATCTTGCTTGCACTATTTTTCTATGCAACTACACTTAGTGGATTTTCTCAAGCATTGAGTTTTCTTTTTGTTCCTGACTGGTCAAAAGTCACTAATACAACAGTTTTACAAGCAGTTGGACATGCCTTTTTTACTCTATCTTTAGGTATGGGTACTATTATGGCATATTCTGCTTCACTATCAAATGATACGAACATTGTAAGAGCATCAATTAGTGTTGCTGTTATCGATACTGCGATAGCTCTTATAGCTGGTATTGTTATCTTCTCGTTTATCTTTACAGGTGGAGCTGAGGCAGCTGGTGGTCCAGGTTTAGTATTTATCTCTTTACCTCCTATTTTTGCAGAATTTGGCTCTTTAGGTAACCTTTTTAGCGTTGCTTTTTTTGTTGCTCTTGGTTTTGCTGGTATTACTTCAGCAGTTTCACTTATTGAACCAACTGTTTTATATATGACAAATAGATTTAATCTTTCAAGGGCTAGATCATTGGTTTATCTTGGCGGAGTTACATATGTTTTAGGAACTATGGCACTGTTATCTAATATTGAAGAGTATAAATCATACGTTACTTTTGGTGGTAAAGGTTTCTTTGATATCTTAGATTTTACAAGTTCATCTATCATGTTACCATTTGGTGGAATTATAATAGCAGTGTTTGTAGGACATGTCCTTCAACGTGAGAGAGTTTACTCACTACTTAAAGAGTATATGAGTGATAGAGTATTTGCTTTATGGTATTTTACGATAAAATATATAATTCCTATAGCAGTATCAGCCGTAATGATAAATAAAATATTCTTTTAAAAAGGTGTAGCCTATGAGAGATTTAGAGTTAAAAAATGTTTTAAAAGTTGATGGTAGAGAGTTTTTAGTCTCTACTATCAGTATGCATGTTCGTCACTCTTGGTTTGATGGAGATGCAAAAAAAGTTGTTTATGAGACTATGGTATTTGAAGTGATAGATGATGAGGTTCAGTATCATAGGACGATATTTAATGAACGTTACAACATGCCAGATGAAGCCATATCTGAACATGGTGCAATATTAAAAAACCCAAAGAACTTTTTTATACTTTAATCATAGGTACTTCTATAGTAAAGAGTGCTCCTTGTGGAGTATTCTTTACATGTAAATTTCCTTGAAAATTTTCTACTACTATTACTCTTGACATATAAAGACCTATTCCCGTTCCACTTTTTAGTTTTGTTGTAAAGTAGGCATCAAAAACTTTGTCAATATTATCTATCTTTATGCCCCCCGCATTATCTTCAATGGTTACTTTGTTGATTTCATTTTCACTAAAAAGTTTAATTTTTATGAATGGAGATTTTATTCCTTTTTCTTCTAGTGCTTCTCTTGCATTATGCATGATATTTAGTATTACTTGTGAAAACTGATTTTTATATCCTTTTATAAAAAAGTCATCTTTAACGTCTATCACTATCTTTATACCTTCATGTTTTATAGAAGCTCCAATAATTTTATAAGTATCTTTTATAGATTGTTTAACATTAAAAGTAGAGATTTTACTGTCTGGCTTGTAGAAATTTTTAAAATCATCTATAGTTTGAGACATATAATCCATCTGTTCTAGAGTACTCTTTATATACCTATCAAATTGTTCATCACTTAGTTTACCAAGTGATTTAAATGTTTTCATGTTTTGCAAGATTAGACTTACTCTTGTAATTGGATGTCTCCATTGATGAGCAATGTTTCCTATCATTTCCCCTAGAGCAGCTAATTTGGCTTGGTTTTCTAATATTCTATCTTTGATTCTATTTTTTTCTATCTCTTCTTCTACCCTTTTTTCTAGATTGTTTGCTAGTTCAGTTATATAGTTTGATTTAGTATAAAGAGATAAGTATATTTTTTTTGCTGGAGATGATGCAATATAAGCAAAAGGAATTGCTATGAGTATGGCATAGAGTATTGTAAAAAGAACTCTTTCTTTTACTAGTGACCTTGTTTTTGCTATTTTTGTTGCATTTTCAAAATATACTAATCTATAATCATCATAATTTTTATATGAGAGTGGTTGTAAAAAAAATCTATTTTCTACATTAAACTCTTTTATTGATTTTTGTATTGAATTTTTTGTTATCTTGAATTCATTTGTTATATTATGTGAGTTACCAAGGTATTTTGCCCAGTTTTCACTTTTGTTTTTGTGTATTAAAAAATATCCATTTGAGTCAATCAGATATACATCAAAAACAGATGATTCTGTAAGTGTTTTAAGATATGGTTTCATAAAAATATTGATAATGACAAAACCTTCAAAGGAGGAGCCAACATGAACTTTATGTGCTACTCTTAAAACAGGTTTTATAGGTTTTTCTATTGTGTTATGTTCTATGTTCAAATCTATCTTTGAAAACCATACTTCATCTTTAGCGATTTCACGGCATGCTTTATAGTAGTATCTTGCTGATTTGTTTTGTAAATTTTCTTTTTTTATCAAGATTGGTTCATTCCCAATATCTTTTCTATCTAGGCGAACTATCTCTTGACCATTTTTGTCTATGTATCTTAATTGCATATAGTTTGAGTTTGATTGCATTAGTGTTTTAAATATTGAATGAATATTTTTGTAATCATTTTTACCATTTTTAATGAAGTCTAACAGAATCTCATTTTTTGATATGGCAGTAACAGTAACTGCTTTTTTCTTGTAAAATTCATTATAAAAGTTCTGTTTATAACTAGCCTCAGTTCTTACTTCTTCTTCAAAGTTTTTTATATATTCACTTGCTGAGTATTTTACATGTAGAAGATAAATACCACCTAAAATTAGTGTTGCAAAGAGGATATACGAGAGTAAAAGTGTTATCTTGAATTTTCTACTTTCTCTTTTAAGACTCACTAAATCAATCATTAAATTCTTCTATTTTATAGCCAGCTCCACGAATGTTGTGTATGAAATCATAAGATAGTTTTGAACGTATTTTTCTTATCTGCGTTCTTAAGGTATTGGAGTTAACTATTCTTTGATCCCATACATAATCCATCAGAGTATTGCTATGAATTACATGGTTTAGATTTTTTACAAGATAATAGATAAGGTTTTTTTCATTTTCACTGAAGTCTATTATTTTTTCACAGTCATATAGTTCCATAGAATTAGTATCATAAAATTGATTTGGACCTAATTTGATTTTTTTTGATGAGCGTTCAAGAACAAGCTTATTTATTCGAAGTTCTAACTCTTCAAAATGAAAAGGTTTTCTCATATAATCACTACAACCAACTTCGTAGCCAAGTTTTATTGTATTTATATCACTCATAGAGGTTAAAAATATAGCAGGAGTTTTGACTCCCATAGCTCTTATCTCTTCAAGTGTTTCTATACCATTTTTTATGGGCATATTTATATCAAGTAAAAATATATCATTACTGTATATGTTTGCATTTTCAAGAAGCTCTTCACCATTGAGATAACACTCTACACTATGATTTTTAATTTCAAAGTAGAGTTTTATCTCTCCAGCTATTAGTTCATCATCTTCAAGTAGTATGATTTTCATAAGTATATTTAAATCAGTCCAGCTTCTTTTAGATATGATGAAAGGTCTTTATCTTTATATATATCATTATTTAAATAATTTAGAAAAAGTTTCATTTGAGACGGATCTGCATAACCTGGAAGTTGTATGATTTTATTCCAATCTTTATCAAACATAATAACAGTAGGAGTTACACGAGAGCCAAATTGCATTTTAAGTGATAGAGATGTAGTTTTTACAGC
>DQTM01000028.1 GCA_015662785.1 Sulfurospirillum arcachonense
AAGGGAAGAAAAATGAGCATAGTCGATTGGGGACAAGTAATCTTTTTAGCACTAGTGGTTATAGCCGGAGTAGGTGGAATGATAAAAGTTCTGTTTATAGATAAAAAAGAAGAAGATAAATAAACAAACAGAACTAACACAATACCACACAGCGAAAGTTTATACTCTTAAAAAAGCTCTGCAAGGGAAGGGTCAGAATTTTTAATTCTGGGGCACCCTCCCTGAAACCCTTTTTAGAGAGTAGAAACTGTAGCTAACTAAATTCATATTTTTATTTTGCTACCCACTTCTTTTCTACAAGCAGTTTATCATCTTTAAAAATCTGACCTAAAAACTTATCTCCACTTTTCACAATACCAACTCCCTTTGGAGTTCCGCTCATAACTATGTCACCATCTTCAAGTGTAGAAAAACTCTCTATCTCTTTTAGCATCTCTTCTGGCTTATAAAGCATGTGACTAACTGAGCCATTTTGTATAAGTGTGCCATTGATAAAAAGCTTTACATGTAGAGAGTCTGTGTCACCACTAAACTTTATAAAGTCACTAAAAACAGAAGCACCATCAAATGCTTTTGCTCTTTCCCAAGGAAGACCTTTCTCTTTTAGTTTGCTCTGTAATCCTCTTTTTGTCAAGTCTAATCCAAAACCAACTCCACTAATTTTTCCATCTAATATAACAAAAGATATCTCACCTTCATAGTGAATCGGTTCATTCTTATATGCAAGAAGTTTAGATTTTATAGACGAATTTGGTTTCATAAAAATTACCATAGAAGAGGGTATTTCGTTTCCTAACTCTTCTATATGTTCAACATAGTTTCTACCAATACAAACTATTTTACTTGGTGTAATCTCTCTACCATTAAAATTGACAGTTTTCATAAAACTCCTTTTTTATGTCTATGCTAGACACTATATCATACTTCTCATTTTTATACTCAAAACAGATTCTATTTGCATGAAGAAGTAGCCTTCTTGAACGTGTTAACTCATGACTTTTTTCAGCACTCATAATACCATCAAGATACTCTTCTGCTAAATCTTCACTAAGTCCATAAAGTGTGTCTCCAATTATAGAATGTTCCACGTGAAACAAATGGGCTCTGATTTGATGTTGTCTTCCTGTTTTTGGAATTGCTTTTATTAGAGTTGCATCATTAACTTCATCATACTCTATAGGCATAATTTTTGTAAAAGCTTCTTTGCCATTTTCGTTTACATGTACCTTTATACGTATCTTCGAGCTTGGTAAATCTATGAGTAATTTTTCATCTATATCTAATTTTTTTTCAACTCTTCCATCTACCAAAGCGACATACTCTTTGTAAACTTCTTTATCTTCAAAAAGCTGTTTTAACTCTGCTTCACTCTTTTTATTTTTACTCACCAAAACTAAACCACTCGTTCCTTTGTCTATACGGTGAGCTGCATTTGCATCTCTTCCAAAAAGGTATTTTATATCATCATTCAATGTTTGAACTTCTTCGCGTTTTCTAGGGTGGATTAAAATACCACTAGGCTTTTCAAAAACTGCAAAATCTTCTGTTTCAAAAACTGGTTTCAGTCCAAGTGGATTTGGCTGAAAAACTACAACTTCAATTTCGCCTTGGATTTCTCCACTTTTATATTCTAGTAAAACTCCATCTACATGTACACGTTTTCTGTCAACAGTTTTTTGTGCTTCATGAATAGAAATTCCTAATTCATCCATCAAAACTTTAAATGTTTTTTTTAGCTCTTTTTGAAAAAACTTTTTTGTGACATAAGCCAAATTAACCTCTTTATAACTAATAATTTGTTATATTAAAAATACTTAAATAATTTCGTATTTTAACATAATAAACAAGGAAAATATCAATGGTTGAAAGATACGCCAGAGAAGAGATGACAAAACACTGGACACAAGAAGCTAGATACCAAGCATGGCTTGATGTTGAAAAAGCAGCAGTCAAAGCTTGGAATAAAATTGGACTAATCCCTGATGAAGATTGCAAAAAGATTGTAGAAAATGCAACTTTTAGTGTTAAGCGTATAGAAGAGATAGAAGCTATTACAAGACACGACTTAATTGCTTTTACTACAAGTGTAAGTGAATCTCTTGGTGATGAATCAAGATGGTTTCACTATGGCATGACAAGTTCAGACGCAGTTGATACTGGTGTTGCTATACAGATGAAAAACTCTTTAAAGATTATCATAAGCGATACTAAGATGTTAATGGAGTCTATCAAGAAAAGAGCGATAGAGCATAAGATGACTCTTATGGTTGGACGTAGCCACGGAATACATGGCGAGCCTATCACTTTTGGTTTGACTCTTGTAGTTTGGTATGATGAGATGGCTAGACACCTAAAGAACCTTGAAGAGACTATGGAAATTATCTGCGTAGGTCAAATCAGTGGTGCCATGGGTAACTTTGCTCACGCTCCTCTTGAGCTTGAAGAGTATGCTATGGAAGAGTTAGGTCTAAAATCTGCTCCTGCTTCAAACCAAGTAATTCAAAGAGACCGTTACGCAAGACTAGCAACTACACTAGCTCTTATGGCTTCTACTATAGAGAAGTTTGCAGTTCAAATTAGACACCTTCAAAGAACTGAAGTTTATGAGTGTGAAGAGTTTTTTACTAAAGGGCAAAAGGGGAGTTCAGCTATGCCTCATAAAAGAAACCCAATCTTAACAGAGAACATTACAGGACTAGCTCGCATGGTAAGAAGCTACGCAATCCCAGCTATGGAAAATGTAGCACTTTGGCATGAGAGAGATATAAGCCACAGCTCAACTGAAAGATTTTGGTTACCTGATGCTTTTATAACTACAAACTTTATGATGCACAGAATGAACAACGTAATTGCAAACTTAACAGTTATGCCAAACAATATGATGAAAAACCTAAACTTAACTGGTGGACTTGTATTTTCTCAAAGAGTTCTTTTAGAGCTTCCACTTCAAGGAGTGAGCAGAGAAGATGCATACAGAATCGTACAAAGAAATGCGATGAAAGTTTGGGAAGAGATTCAACAAGGCAAACCGACAACAGATGAAAAAGGGGAGAGTCTTTACTTGAACCACCTTTTAGCTGATGATGAACTCAGAGAGAAACTAAGCGAAAAGAAAATCAGAGAGTGTTTTAACTATGATTATTACACTAAAAATGTAGATAAGATTTTCGCAAGAGTATTTATATAACTTAACTAGGAACTATTGAATGATAACTGTACAAAAACGTAATGGAAGAACTGAAACACTAGATATTTCTAAGATACAAAAGCATACAAGCAGAGCAGTAGCTGGTTTGAATAATGTAAGTCAAAGTGAACTTGAAGTTGATGCAAAGATTCAATTTCGTGATATGATTACAACCAAAGAAATTCAAACTACACTTATAAAAACTGCTGTTGATAAGATAGATATAGATAAACCGGACTGGACATTTGTTGCAGCTCGCCTATTTTTATACGACTTGTACCATAGAGTAAACCAGTTTAGTGGATATTGTAAACTTGAGGAGTACTTTGAAAAAGGAGAGGCTGAGGGTCGTTTAGTTCTTGGTCTTAAAGAGAAGTATGACTTGGAAGATTTAGATGCTCATATAAAACCAGAGCGTGATTTACAGTTTAACTATCTTGGAATGAAAACACTACACGACAGATACCTTATAAAAGATAGCCAAGGGAACCCTATAGAGCTTCCTCAGCACATGTTTATGGCGATTGCCATGTTCCTAGCCCAAAACGAGCTAAACTGCCAAGATTGGGCTAAGAAGTTCTATGATTTGATTTCTAAATTTGAGGTTATGTTGGCAACTCCAACGCTTTCAAATGCAAGAACACATAGACATCAATTAAGCTCTTGTTATATTGGAAGTACTCCAGACAATATTGAGGGAATTTTTGATAGTTATAAAGAGATGGCACTGCTAAGTAAATTTGGTGGAGGTATCGGTTGGGATTGGAATCTTGTTCGTTCTATGGGTGGAAGCATTGATGGACACAAAAATGCTGCTGGTGGAATAATCCCATTTTTAAAAATAACTAATGATATTGCTATTGCTGTTGATCAGCTAGGAACTAGAAAAGGTGCTATCGCTGTATATGTAGAGCCTTGGCACATGGATATAGCTGACTTTTTGGATCTTAAAAAGAACTCTGGAGAAGAGAGAAGAAGAACACATGACCTTTTCCCTGCATTATGGTTAAATGATCTCTTTATGAAGAGAGCTAGTAAAGATGAAATTTGGACTCTATTTGATCCATATGAAGTAAAAGACTTGCCAACTCTTCATGGAGAAGCTTTTGAAAAACGCTACAAAGAGTATGAAAATGACCCAACTATAGCAAAAGAGAGAATCAAAGCAAAAGAGTTATGGAAAAAAATGCTAACAGAACTTTTTGAAACAGGAAATCCTTTTCTTTGTTTTAAAGACAGTGCAAATAAGGCAAATCCAAATGACCATACAGGATTTATAAGAAGTTCAAACCTTTGTACAGAGATTTTTCAAAATACAGAACCAAATCATTACAAAACTAAAATAGTTTTTGAAGACCAATCAGTTGAAGTTTTTGAAGAACACGACCTAATAAAAGTAGACAATGGTATTGCAAAAGAAGCAAAAAAAGTTACTGCACTTGATAGCATAAATGGTAAAAAGATTTTTATAGTAGAAAAAGAGATGATAGAGGGGAAAACAGCAGTTTGTAACCTAGCAAGCATAAACCTCTCTAAAATCAATACTCAAGAAGAGATAGAACGTGTTGTACCAATAGCAGTTAGAATGCTAGACAACGTAATAGAACTCAACTTCTATCCACATGCAAAAGTAAAACACACAAACCTGAAATCACGTTCAATTGGACTTGGAGTGATGGGTGAAGCTCAAATGCTCGCAGAGAACAAAATAGAGTGGGGAAGTTATGATCACTTTAGCAAGATAGATGAAATCATGGAAACAGTAAGCTACAACGCTATACACTCTTCAGCAAACCTAGCAATAGAAAAAGGCAAATACCCAGAATTTGATGGCTCAAAATGGAGCAAGGGAATTTTTCCAATTGACACAGCAAATGAAGAGGCAAAAAAATTAGTAGACCGTGGTGGACTTTTTGGATACACATACAACTGGGAAGATTTACGTGAAAAAGTCAAAAAAACAGGCATGAGAAACGGCTATTTGATGGCAATTGCTCCAACAAGTTCTATATCGATTTTAGTTGGAACAACTCAGGCAATAGAACCAGTTTACAAACGAAAATGGTTTGAAGAGAACCTTTCAGGCATGATTCCTGTTGTTGTTCCAAACCTAAGTCCTGACACATGGCAGTTCTACACACCTGCTTATGATTTAGACCAAAGACTACTCATAAAAGCAGGAGCAATCCGCCAAAAGTGGATAGACCAGGGACAGAGCCTAAACATTTTTATGACTCTTGATAAAGCCAGTGGCAAAGTTTTGAATGACATTTACATGCTAGGTTGGAAGCTAGGAATAAAATCAACTTATTATCTTAGAAGTCAGTCACCAGAGAACAAAATAGATGTAGCAGACAGAAGCATCGAATGCGATAGTTGCCAATAAAACAAGGAAACAATATGACCTATAAAGCTTTACATGTAGAAGAGATAGACGGGAAATTCACTAAAAAGATGAAACAATTGTCTTTAGAAAAATTAGATACAAATGATGTTCTAATTCGTGTGAAATATAGTGCTTTAAACTTTAAAGATGCTCTTAGTGCTACTGGAAACAAGGGTATTACAAGAGAGTTTCCTCATACTCCAGGTATTGATGCTAGTGGAGTAGTAGAGCGAAGTAGTAGTGAAAGGTTTCAAATTGGTGATGAGGTAATTGTTACTAGTTTTGATTTGGGCATGAATACAAATGGAGCATTTAGTGAATATATAAGCGTTCCTAAGGAGTGGGTAATCCCTCTTCCAAAAACTCTTACATTGAAAGAAGCAGTTTCTATCGGAACAGCTGGTCTTACTTCAGCGATAGGAACATTTAAACTAATGAGCAATGGACAAAAAGAGGGTGACAACATTTTAGTTACCGGTTCAACTGGAGCAGTTGGTAGTTTTAGTGTAAAATTACTTTCCCACCTTGGTTTTAAAGTCACTGCACTTAGTAGTAAAGCTGATAAAAAAGAGTTTTTAACTTCTATTGGTGCTAATGAAGTAGTTTTAAAAGATGAGTTTGAAACTCATGCAAAAAGACCCCTTCTAAAACCAAAATATGATGGTGCACTTGATGTAGTTGGAGGTGAAATTTTAGAAAATATTCTAAAACAAGTAAGCCCTGAAGGAAGTGTTGCTATTTGTGGACTTGTTGGCTCACCACAGCTAAACACTACTGTTTTTCCTTTCATCTTAAGGGGTGTAAATCTTTTGGGAATAAATTCAGCAGAAATGGATAGCGAACATAGAGTAACTTTATGGAACATGTTAGCAAATGAGTGGAAAATAGACCTAAGTAACATAGTTCATGAACATAGCTTAGAAGAACTTCCAAAGCTTATAGATGAGATGCTTGCAGGAAATAGCACAGGGAGAGCAGTCATAAAAATAGATTAGCAATTTTTTTCTATTTTATTATCCCAAATTATGCAATAAAGATTTCTAAAGATTACCTATGCTTGTGCTTAAGGGGTGTTTAGTAAAAATTTTAAGCCACCTTATTGGT
>DQTM01000193.1 GCA_015662785.1 Sulfurospirillum arcachonense
AAAGGAGGAAGTTATGTGTATGATGCAAGCGCCAATAAATAGACGAGCACCAAAAGTTCATAGGTTTAAAAAGCGTGAAGTGAAAGATAGAACTCCTTTTAATAAAGAACTTTTAAAACCTGATCCAGATTTTATTGATGAGAGACAGGTTAAAAAAGTAGAAAATAAAGGATTTTTTAGTAAACTATTAGGATTATAACTAATAGGATAAATTTTGAAATTATTAATTTCTGCTTTGGAGCCATCTGGCAACTTACACATGGAGCCAATTTTAAATGCATTAGAAAATTATGAACTTTTTGGTATATTTGATGAGCGTTTTGGTGAGCCACTTTTACCAAGTCGTGCGTTTTCTATTATGGGTTTTGTAGATGCAATTCCAAAAATAAGATTAGCCAAACGTACTATCAAAGATATGGCAAAACTGAGTTTACATGTAGACAAAGTTATACTTATAGATTCACCTGCATTTAATCTACCACTAGCAAAAGCAATCAAAGCGATAAATCCATATGTTAAAATCATATACTATATACTTCCGCAAGTTTGGGCTTGGAAAGAAAAAAGAGTTGCAAAAGTAGAGAAGTATTGTGATGTTTTAGCTTCGATACTTCCTTTTGAAGAGCAGTTTTATAACCGTGCTAAGTATGTAGGACACCCTTTACTTGATGAAATTCCCAAGTATAAAGAGAAGTATGAAGAGACAGGTTATATTGCGTATTTGCCAGGAAGTCGTAAGAGCGAGATAAAAAAGCTTATGCCTATTTATAAAGAGGTAGCAAAAAAGATAAATAAGAACAATATACTTGTAATTCCCCCGCATTTTAGTTCTACTGAAATAAAAGATATATATGGAGATATAAGAGAATTTGACATCTCTCGTGATACTTATGGGACATTTCTAAAAAGTGAGTTTGCTTTTGTCTGTTCTGGAACAGCTACGCTTGAAGCTGCTCTTATTGGAGTTCCTTTAGTTTTAGCATACAAAGCAAAAAAGCTTGATGCTTTTATAGCTCGTATGTTTGTAAAACTACAACACGTAGGTTTAGCAAATGTCATTTTTGATTTTGCTGGAATCCGGCCTTTACATGTAGAGCTTCTTCAAGAGGAAGTAACAAGCGAAAACTTGATGAAAGAGTATGTTCATATGGATAGAGAACTTTACTTTGAAAATTCACAAAAATTACATGCAATTTTAAAGCATGGTAGTAAAGATGAGATGGTAAAGCTAATTAAGATATAATAAAAACAAAAAGGAGATTTTATGACAAAAGAACCGATGACAGAGTATGGTTATACAAAATTAAAAAATGAATTAAATGATTTAAATAAAGTACAACGACCTGAAACTGTTATAGAGATTGATATTGCAAGAAGTCATGGGGATTTAAAAGAGAATGCAGAGTACCATGCTGCTAGGGAAAAACTACGTTTCATCGAAGGTAGAATTGGAGAACTTGGTCTATTGCTTGTGAACTCACAGTTAGTAGACCCATCAACTTATGCGCATGATAAAGTGAGATTTGGTTCAACCGTAATACTAGAAGACGTGGAGACAGAAGAAGAGGTTACTTATACCATAGTAGGAAGAACTGAGAGTGATCCAGAAATAGGTCTCATATCATTTCATACGCCACTAGCACGTGGTCTTATGGGAAAAGAAGAGGGAGCAGAAGTAGTAATAAATCTTCCTGTTGGTAAAAAAGAGTTTGAAATTTTAAGTGTTGAGTATAAAACTATAAAGTTTAATAATGACTAAAGTAGCCATAATTGGAGCTAGTGGATATACAGGTCTTGAATTAGTTAAAATTCTTCATGCTCATCCAAAATTTGAAATAACTTACGTAGGAACAAGTAAAGGTGGAGAAAAACTGAGTGAGCTTCACCCTAGCCTTAAAGGCATAGTAGAGTTTGATGTTCAAAAAAGTGATGCAAAAGAGATAGCACAAGTGGCTGATTTGGCATTTTTAGCACTTCCTCACAAGGCTGCTATGGGCTTTGCAAAGGAACTTTTGGCTCTACATGTAAAGGTTGTAGATCTATCTGCTGATTATCGTTTGGAGCTTGATACTTATGAAAAACACTATTGTTTACATGAGGACAAAGAAAACTTAGCAAATGCAGTTTATGGACTCCCTGAAATTTATAGAGAAGAGATAGCAAAGACTTCTTTAGTAGCAAATCCTGGTTGCTATCCAACCGCAACTCTGTTAGGTATTCTTCCTTTTGCGAATCATATAGATGAAAATTATCCTATATTCGTAGATGCAAAAAGTGGTTTGAGTGGAGCTGGTAAAAAAGCAAATGATGTAACACAATTTGTCAATATCAATGAAAATATGTTTGCATACAATCCATTTAAGCATAGACATTCACCTGAGATAAAAGAGAAGTTAAAACTTGTTACAAAAAAAGATTTTGAAGTTAATTTTGTACCTCACCTAATACCCATAACAAGAGGGGAATTAGTTAGCGTGTATCTGAAATTAAATAGTAAGATAGATGCAAAAAATATTTTAGAAGAGTTTTATAAAAATGAACAATTTGTAAGAGTTAGAGAAAATCCTGTTGATTTAAAATCAACAGCAGGTACAAACTTTTGTGATATATTTGTAGCACAAAATGGTACTTCACTGTTTATATCTTCTAGTATAGATAACTTACTCAAAGGGTCTTCTTCAGGAGCCGTCGTAAATGCAAACATTATGTGTGGATATGAAGAAAACTTAGGAATTCCAATTTTTGCTTATGTACCCTAACATTAAAAATGGAGCAATTTTTATTGCTGATGCTCATGAAGATTCTCAACGAGAGGGCTTCTATACTTTTTTAAAAAAGATAGATACAAAAGAACTCTCAACTCCTCAGCTTTTTCTTATGGGAGACATGTTTGACTTGCTTGTAGGCAAAGTTAAGCATGGTGTAAAGAAGTATAAAAAATATATAGATTTGATAGAAAAAATAACTTTACATGTAGAGGTTTTTTACTTTGAGGGTAATCATGATTTTGCTCTGTCAAATCTTTTTAAAAATGTAAAGGTCATACCAATACAGCTTCAACCAATGAAGTTTTTTTTAGAAGATAACACGCTAGTATACCTCTCTCATGGCGATAAATATGGTGGCTTTGTGCATGATACCTATACTAAGTTAGTACGTTCACCCCTTCTTTTAAAAATTCTTAATTTTATAGATGATAGAAATGGAAACTACCTCTCAAAAAAAATTGAAAATGACCAACTTAGAAAAAAACTATGCTCTAAGATAGAGAGCTTTGAAGATATTATAAGGACTAAAATACCCAAGTATAATCCGGTACAAAATAGTTATATTGTAGAAGGACATTACCATCAGAACCACATGTTTAGACAAAATAGTGTAAATTATATCAATTTGCCATCCTTTGCGTGTAATCAAAGTTATTTTATTGTAGAATGTTCAAAACGCAATAAATTTACGCAGTGTAGATTAAGGGGTTAAGATGTTTGATGATGATGTCTTAAAAGTAGGTTCCAATGAGATGGAGCTTGTAGATTTTCGTATTCTGAAACAAGAAGACAATCGGGTTTATGAAGGAATATACGGAGTAAATGTAGCAAAAGTTAGGGAGATTATTAAAATCCCTAAACTAACAGAACTCCCTGGTGTTCCTGAGTATATTGAAGGTATTTTTGATCTTCGTGGTGTTGTTATTCCTGTAGTCAACTTGGCTAAATGGATGCAGATAAAAGAACCACCTATAGCGGAACTAAAGCCTAGAGTAATTATTACTGAGTTTAGTGATATACTCATTGGTTTTATAGTTCATGAAGCTAAAAGAATACGTCGAATAAGTTGGAACGATATAGAGCCAGCATCTTTTGTAGCAGGTATGGGATCACTAGATAAGTCTCAGATAACTGGAGTAACTAGGATAGAAAATGATGAAGTTTTACTTATCTTAGATTTAGAGAGTGTGGTTCAAGAACTTGGACTTTATCAGCCGACTACTGATGCTGATGAGCAACTTATAGAAAAAGTTGAAGGTACAGCATTGATTTTAGATGACAGTATGACTGCAAGAAGATTGGTTCATGATGCACTCTCTCGAATGGGAATGAAAGTAGTTGAAGCAAAAGATGGTATGGAAGGCATACAAAAGCTAACTGAACTATATGAAATCTATGGTAAAGATCTTAAAAAAGAGTTAAAAATCATTATTTCTGATGTTGAGATGCCTAAAATGGATGGTTTTCATTTTGCAGCAAATGTTAAAGAAGATGATAGATTTAAAGAGATTCCCATAGTTTTTAACTCATCTATAAGTGACCATTTTAGTGAGCTAAGAGGAAAAGAGGCGGGCGGAGAAGCCTATTTGACAAAATTTGATGCATCGATTTTTTACAAAGAAATTTCTAAAGTAATAAAATCACATGTAGAAACTGTGTGAGGATCGAGCGATGGATGAAATACAAGAAATTTTAGAAGATTTTTTGGTTGAAGCGTTCGAACTTATTGAACAGCTTGATCAAGATTTGGTTGAACTAGATACTAGACCTGAAGATTTGAAACTGCTAAATAGTATATTTAGAGTTGCTCACACTATTAAAGGTTCTTCATCATTTTTGAGTTTTGATATACTTACTAAACTTACTCATCATATGGAAGATGTCCTTAATAAGGCTAGAAAAGGTGAGTTAAAACTCAACGAAGATATTATGGATGTTGTGTTAGAGTCAATAGACATGATGAAAACACTTCTTCATTGTATACGTGACAATGGAAATGATACTGCAATAGGTATGGATTTAGATGATATCATAACTCGTTTAGAAGCAGTTAGTGAAGGAAAAGAGATACCTGAAGGTAGTGAAGAAGTTGTTAAAGAAGAGCCAAAAGAAATAAAAGAGCCTGAAAAAGAGGTTAGTGAAGCAGACTACGCTAAGATGAGTGATGATGAAGTAGAAGCTGAAATTGAGAGACTTCTAAGTGAGAAAAAAGCAGAAGCTAAGAAAAAAAGAGCAGCTAGAGAAAGCAAAGCAGCAAAAGAGCCTGCAAAGAGTGCAGCAACTCCAAATGCAACTCCAACTAAATCAGCACCTCCAGCAAAAAAACAGGCTACAACATTAGAGCAGACTATTAGAGTTGAAGTTAGTAGACTTGATCACTTGATGAATCTAATTGGTGAGCTTGTTCTTGGAAAAAATAGACTACTCAAAATCTATGATGATGTTGAAGAGAGATATGAAGGTGAAAAGTTTTTAGAAGAGCTAAATCAAGTTGTTTCAGCTATATCACTTGTAACAACAGATCTTCAAATTGCAGTTATGAAGACAAGAATGCTTCCAATAGCAAAAGTATTTAATAAATTTCCTAGAATGATTCGTGACCTTTCGCGTGACCTTGGAAAAGGAATTGAGCTTCAAATTTCTGGTGAAGAGACAGAACTTGACAAATCAATCGTAGAAGAGATTGGTGATCCATTAGTTCATATTATCAGAAACTCTTGTGACCATGGTATTGAAGATGGTGAGACAAGAGAGCAGTGGGGTAAAAGTAAAACTGGTCTTATAGAACTTAAAGCTTATAATGAAGGTAACTCTATTGTTATAGAGATTACAGATGATGGTAAAGGCTTGGATGCTGATTTACTTCGTTCAAAAGCCATAGAAAAAGGTATGATAAGCGAGCAAGAAGCAGATTCTATGAGCGATAAAGAAGCATTTGCATTGATTTTCAGGCCAGCATTTTCAATGGCCGCAAAAGTGACTAATGTAAGTGGTCGTGGTGTTGGAATGGATGTTGTTAAGACCAATATTGAAAAATTAAATGGAATTATAGAGATTGATTCAGAAGTTGGAAAAGGAACTTCTATTAAGATGAAAATTCCTCTTACTCTTGCAATTATTCAAGCGCTTATTGTTGGAGCTCAAGAGGAGTACTATGCTATTCCGCTTGCTTCAGTATCTGAAACTGTTAGAATATCTCTTGACGAGATATATACAGTAGAAGGTAGAAATGTTCTTAGGCTTCGTGATGAGGTTCTTTTACTTGTGAGACTTTCTGATATATTTGGTGTTAAGCAGGTTTATGAACCAGGGGAGTATGCCTATGTGGTTGTTATCGGTCTTGCTGAGGCTAAATTGGGTCTTATTGTAGATACTTTTATTGGACAGGAAGAGACGGTTATCAAGTCTATGGGAGATTATTTACAAGGTATCAATGGAATTGCTGGAGCTACTATTCGTGGTGATGGAGGTGTTACATTAATTGTCGATATTGCATCTTTGATGGATATGGCAAAAGGTCTAAAAGTAAATATAAGAGAGAGTATGCAGTCTAAAAACAAGGTTAAAACAAAACCAGAAGACTATACTATTCTTATTGTAGATGATAGCAAAATGGATAGAACGATTATGAAAAAATCGATTGATCCGATCGGTATAAAAATCATAGAAGCAACAAATGGACAAGAGGCACTAACAATGCTAAAAAGCGGCGAACATGATATAGACATTATGCTTATCGATATAGAGATGCCGCGAATGGACGGGTATACATTAGCAACAGAGATTAGAAAGTACTCTAGATATAAAAACTTACCGCTTATTGCTGTAACTTCTAGAACTTCTAAAGCCGATAGGTTAAGAGGCGTAGAGTCTGGAATGACTGAGTATATTACTAAGCCTTATTCACCAGAGTACCTTGAAAATGTGGTACGTAAAAATACGAAACTAATAGCGGAGTGATATTATGGCAGATAAATTAAATCAGATACTGCAAAAGCAGCAACAGCAGATACATCAGCCAGATAAGGCTGATGAGGATATCATTCAGTTGGTTGGTTTTATAATAGGTGATGAAGAGTATGCTATACCAATTTTAAATATAGTTGAAATTATCAAACCTATAGAATTTACCAGAGTTCCTAGTGTTCCTGAGTATGTTTTGGGAGTCTTTAATATAAGAGGAAGTGTTATTCCTCTTATAGATTTAAGAAGAAAGTTTAATCTAACTCCCATGAATAACACAGGTGATACTAGATATATAGTGATGAAAGGTGAAGACAATACCGCTGGTTTTGTTATAGATAGACTTACAGAAGCTATTAGAATAAAAGCTAATAGAATTGACCCAGCACCTGACAGTGTTGGTGGTGATAAAGGTATGATATACGGAATCGGTAAGCGTGAAGATAGTATGCTTACTATACTAAAGGTAGAGTCTCTTTTAAAAAGAGACTTTTAACTCTCAAAAGGCTAGTCAATGACTGGCCTTTTTTTCTCTACATGTAAACAACTAGGATATTAATGAAACTTTGTGTATTTGATTTTGACTCAACACTTATGGATGGTGAGACTATAGACTTTTTTGCTTCAAAAATTGGAGTAGAAGAGGAGGTCTCTAAGATAACAGAACTTGCAATGCAAGGAGAGTTAGATTTTTTTGAGAGTCTTACAACTAGAGTAAAATTGTTAAAAGGACTTGATTCAAAAGTAGTTGATGAAGTTTGTAAAAATTTACCCTATATGAACGGAGCTAAAGAGGCTATAGCAGGTCTTAAAGCAAAAGGCTATAAGGTAGTTGTATTTAGTGGCGGTTTTAGAAATGCTACAGGATATGCAAAAGATATTTTAGGTTATGATATTGACTTTTCAAATGTTCTACATGTAAAGAAAGGAAAGCTTACAGGAGAAGTTGGAGGTGACATGATGTTTGATTTCTCAAAAGGCGATATGATGCAAAGACTCCAGAAGTTTTTGGGAGTTAGTAAAGCAGATACTATAGCAGTAGGAGATGGAGCAAATGACCGTTCTATGTTTGCTCATGCTGATTTGAGAGTGGCATTTTGTGCAAAAGATATTCTAAAAAAAGAAGCAAATGTTATAATAGATAAAAAAGATATGAAACTGTTATTGGAGTATGTATAATGTATGGTGTTAAAAACTTTTCACTTTGGTGTGATTTTGTAGAGAGAGATTTTTTAAAGGGTGAGTTTGTTGAGTTGTTAGATAAAAATGTTTTTAATGGAGCTACTAGTAATCCTTCTATTTTTAAAGCTGCATTTTTAACATCACCAGCTTATCAAGATGATAGAAAAAAATTAAAAGATTTAGATTCTAAAGCAGTATATGAAAAACTAGCTATCGAAGATATAAAAAGAGCTGCACTTGCGATGCAAGATTTATATGAAAATAGTAATGATGGTTTTATATCTATTGAGGTTGACCCAACACTGTGTGATGATGCAAATGGAACAATCGAAGAAGGGAAAAGGCTTTTCCAAGAGATTGGTAAAAAGAATGTTATGATAAAAGTACCAGCAACAAAAGCTGGATATATTGCTATGGAAGAGTTAATGAAAAGTGGCATAAATGTAAATGCAACTCTAATTTTTTCACCTACTCAAGCAAAAGAGTGTATGGAAGCTTTTAAAAGAGCCAACAACAAAGAACCTAAAGGCGTTGTAAGTGTTTTTGTTAGTAGATTTGATAGTAAATTAGATAAACAAATAAAAACTTTTGGAATGAAAACGGCAAAGATAGGCATTTATAATGCAATAAAAATTTATGATTTGATAGAAGCATATAATTTGTCAAATATTAGAACACTTTTTGCAAGTACAGGTGTAAAAAGTAAAGATTTGGAAACAGATTATTATATAAAAGAGCTTCTGTTTAAAAATGCAGTAAACACTGCACCACTTGGAACAATCAAAGCTTTTATGAGTACAAAAGCAGTTGAAAAAGAGCCAACGGATGAGTATAAAGATTATTTTAAAGATCTTGAAAAACATGGCATTGATATGAAAAAGGCTTATGATGAGCTTTTAGAAGATGGATTGACATCATTTAAAGATGCATTTAGGCAGATACTAAAGGAGTTGTAGCATGGCAGTTAATGTTGATGTAGAATCGCTAACCTTCGAGATGACAAAAAGGCTTAGATTTTATCTAAGTAAATTAGTAGAGCATGAGGGAAGTGATCTTCATATAAAAAGTGGAACAAATATAAGAGGGCGAATAAATGGTGAGATAGTCTCTATGTCAAAAGAAATTCTTACACATGAGGATGGCTTGACTTTAGCAAAAGAGCTTTTAAGAGGAAGATTTAATGAGTTAGTTGAGAAGAAAAATCTTGATTTTACTTTTAAACTTAATGATGAATACCGCTTTCGTGTAAATCTATTTTTTCAAGTTGATGGTGTTTCAGGAGTTTTTCGTACGATTCCCATGACTATGCCAACAGTTGAATCTTTGAAACTACCTGAAGTGTTAAACAGTTTTTGCAATATTTCTCGAGGACTTGTTTTGGTAACTGGACCTACGGGAAGTGGTAAAACAACAACCCTTGCATCACTAATTAATCAGATAAATTTAACTCAAAGAAAGCACATTATCACGATTGAAGACCCAGTAGAGTTTGTTTATAAAGATGCTTTGAGTATAGTAAATCAAAGAGCTGTTGGACAAGATGCCATTAGTTTTGGTGACTCTCTTAGAGCGGCTCTTCGTGAAGATCCAGATGTGATACTAGTGGGTGAGATGAGAGACTTGGAGACAATAGAGACTGCAATGCATGCAGCAGAAACGGGACACTTAGTTCTCTCAACTCTGCACACTCTTGATGCAAAAGAGACTATAGGTCGTATAGTGGGAATGTTCCCAGGAAATGAACAAAATAGAATCAAAATGTCACTTGCTTCAGTTTTACAAGGTGTTGTTTCTCAAAGACTTGTAAAAACAGTTGATGGTGGAAGAATTGCAGCTGTTGAAGTGTTAGTTAAAAACTCTAGAATAGAGACACTCATTCTTGAAGGGCGTGATGGAGAGATTCCAGATGCTTTAAAAGAGGGGAAAGATGTATACAAATCACAAACATTTGACCAAGCACTTTTAGACCTTTATGCAAGTGGAAAAATTTCAAAAGCAGAAGCATTAAATGGAGCAACAAGTAGAAATGACTTGCTTATGGTATTAGAGTTTTATGAGGCTGAGAAAAAAGTATCTAAGGGTGAAGAGAAGTCGTATATTGAAGAAGATAAAGATATAATTGGTTTAAAACAGTAATGTTTAAGCTGCTTTTTAGTATAATCTGTCCTTAAATTTTTAAAAAGGACAGAAATGTTAGAAGGTATTATTAGAGAGAGTATTGACAAACAAGCTACTAAAGTTTTGAGAAAAGATGGTTTTCTAATTGCTAACATTTATGGAAAAGGCGTTGAGAACATCAATGCTGCGTTTAAATCAAACGAATTCATAAGAGCAGTGAAAAACAAAACATCTTTAACTTTCCCAGTTACAGTAGCAGGGACTGAGTATAAAGTAGTTATTCAAGATTATCAAAAGCATCCTGTAACAAGTGATCTTTTACATGTAGATTTACGTGTTGTTTTAGACGGAGTAGTTTCAAAGTATTTGATTCCAGTTAAAACAGAAGGAATTCCTATTGGAGTTAAGAATAAGGGTATCCTTATTAATTCTAAAAAACGTCTTTTAGTTAAGTGTTCTGGTGAAAACTTACCAAATAGCTTTACTTTAGATGTAAGTAACTTAGATGTTGGTAATTCTATTTTGATTCGTGATATAGATGTTCCTGCGAACGTAACAATCATGGAAGAAGATAGAGTTGCAGTAGCTGGAGTTATAAAAGCTAAGTAGCAATGACTCTCATTGTAGGACTTGGTAATCCAGATTCCAAATACAAAAACAACCGACATAATGTTGGTTTTATGGTCATCGACAAATTAGTTGATGACCATAATTGTACTCACATAAACAAAGCACCTTTTAGAGGTGAACTTTACAAATCAAAAGATATACTTTTTTTAAAACCACATACATATATGAATCTCTCAGGAGATAGTGTAAGAGCTGTAAGTGATTACTACAAGCCTGAACGTATCATAGTTATTCATGATGATTTAGATTTGCCTTTTGGAACGCTTCGTTACAAAATAGGTGGTGGTCATGGAGGACATAATGGACTTCGTTCTATTGATGCTCATGTTGGTAAAGATTACTATCGCACGCGCATTGGTATTGGTAAACCAGACAATAAAGGCGATGTAGCCAATTATGTTTTGTCTGATTTCCCAAAATCACAAAAAGAGACTCTTGAAGAAATTTTAGATATAGCGCTTAAAGCAACTAAAGGGCTTATAAATGAAGAGTTAAGTACAATCTCTTCAAAGTACACATTGAAAAAGAATTTAAGTGATGGGCAGAAGCAATGAAACTGTATCAAAAGTACATAATTTTTAATTATCTAAAAAACTTTTTTATTATATTTTTATCGTTAGAGTTTTTTTATGTGGGTATTGATGTCTTATCAAATTATAAAAATTTTCCTGATTCCGCAAACTTACAATTGCTCTATGTAGTTTTTAAAACACTTGATGCTGTTAACTATTCTGTTCCTCTTTCTATTGTTTTTGCAATGATTGTAACAAAGTTTGGAATGATAAAATCAAATGAATTAGTTACCTTGTATGCAATAGGAATTACTAAAAAATCTGTTGTTAAACCACTGTTTTTTTCAGCTTTAACTATCTCTTTTATCTACATAAGTCTTAACTTCACCTCTTTTGCTTACGCTTATGAGTACAGTAGAAATTTACTCAAATACAGTACAATCGCTACAAATTCGACTGGACTATTTTTAAAAAATGATAATAAATATATCTATTTTAAAAAACTAGACCCAATCAAAAAACAAGCTACAGGGATTAAAATCTTCAGTGTTAGAGATAATAATTTAGACCAAATCATATCTGCAAAAACAGGTTATTTTCATGAAGATAGTTGGGTTTTAAAAGATGTAACTATAAAAACAAAACCAAAAGTAAAATCAATAAGTGATAAAGGTTTTACTTTGGTAAAGCAAGACAAATATGTAACTCTAAAAGACTTTAGACCAAAGATTATAGAGAATATTCACAAAGGTGAATATAACATGTCTATTATTGATACTATTGATGCTCTTAGTTTTTTTGCTTCACAAGATATTAATCTTGACCGTGTAAAAACACTGCTCTATTCCCATCTACTTTTTCCTCTATTCGCACCACTTTTGGTAATAATTCTGTTTTATAGATTACCAATTAGTAGTAGATTTTTTAATGTGACATTTTTAAGTTTTGTCTTTATATTTATAACTCTTTCTACTTGGGGACTTTTGTTTATTCTTACTAAACTTTCATCAACTTCTGTAATTTTTCCAGAACTTGGGGTGATTTTACCCATATCTCTCTTGGGATTTTATGCTCTGAGGCAGTACTACAAAGAAAATTAATCTATTTTTAGATAAAATAAGTCTATTTAAGAAATAAGGCTTATAGTAATGTATAAAGATTTAGCAAACAAGTATGGTACACCACTCTACGTGTACGATTTTAATCACATAGAAAAACAATTTATAAAACTAAAAGAGGCTTTTAAAGCAAGAAAATCTTTAGTGTGTTACGCAGTAAAAGCAAACTCAAACTTATCAGTATTAAAACACTTAAAAGATCTTGGAGCTGGGTGTGATTGTGTCTCTATTGGTGAAGTAAAACGTGCTTTACATGTAGGAGTAGCAAGATACAAGATAATCTTTTCAGGTGTTGGAAAAAGAGATGACGAGATAAGAGAAGCTCTAAAAGAAGATATCTTGATGATAAACCTAGAGAGTGAAGAAGAGATGGGAAGAGTAGAACTTATTGCCAAAGAGCTTGGAATAAAAGCAAGAATAAGCATAAGAGTAAACCCAAATATAGATGCAAAAACTCATCCATATATCTCAACAGGACTTCACGATAACAAGTTTGGTGTAGATGTTGATAATGCAAAAAGAATGTACATAAAAGCAAAAAATTCTGAAAACCTAATTCCAGTTGGAATTCATTTCCATATAGGAAGCCAAATAACTGAGCTTGAACCATTCCGAGAGGCGGCTAAAGTAGTTTCTGATTTGGTAAGAAACTTACAATCACTAAAAATAGATATAAAGTTTTTTGATGTTGGTGGTGGAGTTGGCATAGACTACGAGGGTGAAGAGACAATAAATCTTTATGACTACTCACAAGCTATATTTGAAAACCTAACAGGACTTGATGTGACACTTACTTGTGAACCAGGTAGATTTTTAGTCGGAAATAGTGGGGTCTTTTTGACAAAAGTTCTTTATGAAAAAAACAATGGCAAAAAAAGATTTGTCATAGTTGATGGAGCTATGAATGACTTAGGTCGTCCAAGTCTTTACGGGGCATATCACGATATTGAAGTCATAGGTAGCGAGGGCAATGAAAGTAAGACTGACGTAGTTGGACCTGTTTGTGAAAGTACAGACTTTTTTGCAAAAGATAGAGTTTTACCGCTTACTAAACATGATGATTTGTTAGTTATAAAGAGTGCAGGAGCATACTGTTTTACAATGAGTAGTAATTACAATACAAGAGCAAGAGTCGCAGAAGTGGCACTCATAGACGGCAAAGACAAACTCATCCGTGAACGTGATAATTTTGAAGATATGATAAAAAATGAGGCTAAATGTATCTAATCGACGTACAAGGAACTCTCATAGACGATAAAAATAAAAAGCCTATTAATGGGGCTATAGAGTTTATCAAAAATCTAAAAGAGCCTTTTGTCGTAGTTACAAATAATACAAAAAAACAAAGTATTGAATTTTATAATTTTTTATTAGATTTAGGTTTTAGTATTCCTGAAAATGCCTATCTTGATCCATTTATGGTTTTAAAGAACTCTCTACATGTAAAGAGAGTTTGCTGTTTTGGACCAAAAGAGTTTATAGAAGTTGTAGAGTCTCTTGGTTATGAAAACACAAATAAAAATCCAGAAGCTATTTTGGTAACAAGTAGTAAAGATTTTGATTCTGAAGATTACGCAAGTATGATTGAAATGGTAATGAGTGGAGCAAAACTCATAGGAATGCACGCAACTAGTACATATGCAAAAGATGGTCGCCGTTACGCTGGAGTAGGGGCTATTATGAAGATGGTTTCATATGCCACGGGTAGTAACTATGAAGTGATTGGCAAACCAAGTAAGGCTTTTTACGAAGAGGCTTTGAAGCTTTTAGATGTAGAGAATTTTGATGATATTGAGATGATAAGTGATGATGCAGTAGGTGATTTAGTAGGCATAAAAGAGCTTGGAGCGAAGACAACTTTGGTTTTAAGTGGAAAGTGTAAAAGTGAAGAAGAGGCTCTACATGTAAAGAGTTTAATTGATAAAATAGTACCAAATATAGGATGTTTAAATGGATAATCTAGACGTATATAGAAAACAGATAGATAGTATAGATAATGAAATTTTAGAGTTATTAAACCAACGAATGAAATCTGTTGAAGCGATAGGAATAGCAAAGCAGACTACAGGAACATCTATTTACAGACCTGAGCGTGAAAAAGAGATACTTGATAGGCTCAAAGGGTTAAATGATGGAAAACTGAATGCAAAAGCCATTGACGCTATATTTTTAGAAATTTTTGCAGTTAGTAGAAACTTAGAAATGCCAGAAAAAGTAGTCTTTTTAGGGCCTGATGGAAGCTACACTCACCAAGTTGCAGAGAGTCGCTTTGGAGCTATGGGGAATTATATAGCTCTTAACTCAATTGAGGCTGTTTTTAGTGTTTTAGCAAACGGTGAAGCAAAATATGGAGTAGTTCCAATTGAGAACAATACAGAGGGAGCAGTGGGTATAACACTTGATTGTTTAGGTAAGTTTGATTCACTCATAGTTTCTGAAATTTATATGGATATTCATCACTCATTTGCTACAACCTGTGAAAATCTCAAAGATATCAAAAAAATATATTCTCACCCACAAGGCTACAATCAGTGTAGAAAGTTTTTAGAAGAGCATATGCTTTTAGATATAGAGTTTGTCCCAACTAAATCAACAGCTGCTTCAGCCAAGCTTGCGGCAAATGAGCCTTATAGCGCTTCTATTTGTTCCCATATAGCTGCGAAACTTTATAATGTTCCAATTCTTTTTGATAAGATTGAGGACAATTTAGCAAATAAAACTAGGTTTTTTATACTGAGTGATTTTAAAAACCAACCAAGTATTCAAAACAAAACTTCTATACTTGCAAAAACACAAAATAGACCGGGTGGACTTGTTCATTTTTTACAAAGTTTTGAAAATGAGAAAGTAAATATAACTAAGATAGAGTCCCGACCATCAAAAAAGAGTGGATTTGAAGCAGTCTTCTATCTTGACTTTGAGGGACACATAGATGACAAAAATGTTCAGAAAGTACTGAAAGCAAACGAAGGCATAAACGAAATAAAGTGGCTAGGAAGCTACGTAAAATCAGGAGAGTAGGAACTCTATGCGAAGCATAAGCTTCAGTGAGAGGAATTTTATTTGGGCTTTGCTCAAAAAAAAGGAGAAATAAAATAATGAAATTCAATAGTGTATTAGATAACCTAAAGATTTATGAAGCAGGCAAACCAATAGAGTTAGTTGTAAGAGAGTACGGCATTGATGCTAAAGACATCATAAAGCTTGCTTCAAATGAGAATCCAAGAGGTTGTAGTCCAAGAGTCATAGAGGCGCTTAAAGATGAAGCAAAAAAAGCAAATTTATATCCTGATGATAGCATGTATGAACTCAAAGAGGGTTTAGCAAACAAGTTTGAAGTTAAAAGTGAAAATATCATTGTTGGAGCTGGAAGTGACCAAGTGATAAACTTTGCACTTCAAGCAAAAGCAAATGAAAACACATCAATTTTGATGGCAAGAACTACATTTGCTATGTATGAAATTTATGGTCGTCAAACAGGAACAAAAATACTAAAAACTCCTTCTCATACTCATAATTTAGATGAACTTTTAGAGATGTACAAAGCAAATCTTGATATTTCAGTTTTGTTCTTATGTCTTCCAAATAATCCACTTGGAGAGTGCTTAGATACAAAAGATGTATATGAATTTTTAGAAAAGATAGATAAAGATACTTTAGTGGTTATTGATGGTGCTTATCAAGAATATGCAAAAGTAAAGGATAAAAATAAAGAAATAAATATAAAAGATATGATAACAAAGTTCTCAAATGTTTTATATTTAGGAACTTTTTCTAAAGCTTATGGACTTGGTGGAATGAGATGTGGATATGGAGTAGCAAGTAGTAAAATCATAAAAACTTTGCACAAACTTCGTTCACCTTTTAACATAACGACACTCTCCCTAAGAGCTGGTATAGAAGCACTTAAAGATAAAGAGTTTGTATCTACATGTATAGAAGAAAACTTTAAAGAGATGGTTCGTTATGAAGAGTTTGCTTCACAAAATGGTTTTGATTTTATTCCTAGTTATACAAACTTTATAACCTTAAAATATAATGATGATAAAAATTCATCAGATATTGCACAAAAGCTACTGAAAAAAGGTATAATTGTAAGAGATTTAGGAGCATATGGTATGAATGCGATTAGAGTAACCATAGGCACACCTGAACAAAATACCAAATTTTTCCAAATATACAAAAGTTTATAAGGGCATAAATGGACTTTAAGACGCTTTTAGATCAAATAGCAACACTTTTTCAAAACTTTACACTTAGACAGAGGATTGTGGCACTTGTTTCAATTCTTTTGGTAGTTGGTTTTATTGTATTTTTACTACTTTTTAGAGCAAAAGATAGTATGGTCGGTAGTGGGTATAGTATACTTTTTGATAAGACCAATGCAGGTGATTCTGCACTTATTATCCAACAACTAGAGAAAGATGGAGTGCCATATAAAGTTATCAATGAAGGAACTATCGCAGTTCCATCAAGTATGGTTTATAAGCAAAGAATCTCAATAGCAGCTTTAGGTATTCCAAAAGATAGTAAAGTTGGATTTGAAATATTTGATAAAAATGAATTTGGTGCAACTGACTTTGAACAAAAAATAAAATACTTAAGAGCATTAGAGGGTGAGTTAGCTCGTACTATTGAGAGTCTTCAGCCAATAGATAATGCAAGTGTTCATATAGCTATTCCAAAAGATACAGTTTTTGCTGAACATAAAAACCCTACAACAGCATCTATAGTTTTAAATATGTACAGAGGTATGAAACTCTCAATGAAGCAAATAACGGGCATAAAAAACCTAGTTTCAGCTTCAATCACAAACCTACTTTCTGCAGATGTTTCTATTGTTGATCAAGATGGTATTCCATTAGGTGATGAAGATAGTGGAGCTTTTGAAGGTGAGTTAGTTAAGTCTCAAATGAAATACAAAAAAGATTATGAAAGAGACATAGAAGATAAAATCATAAATGTTTTAGCTCCAGTTATAGGTGGAGTAGATAAAGTCGTAGCAAAAGTAACTATTGATTTTGATTTTGCTAGAGTTGATAGCATGAGTGAAGTTTATGATCCAAATTCAGTTCCAAGAAGTGAGCAGACTGTAGAAGAGAAAAAAGAGGGAAGTTCTCCTGAAGATGTTGGTGGGGTCCCTGGAGCGGTTAGCAATATTGGACCAGTCCAAGGATTAGAAAGTAATAAAATCAAAGAGAAGTATGAGAAAAGCTCATCTACAATAAACTATGAAATTTCTAAAAAAGTAACCAATACAAAAGGTGAATTTGCAACAATAAGAAGACTTAGCGCGGCAGTTGTTGTCGATGGTAATTACGACTTTGGAAAAGATGCAGATGGCGTTGAGACAAATAAGTTAGAGTACATTGCCTTAAGCGATGCACAGATGACTGCCATAAATGAAATTGTAAAACAGACAGTTGGTTTTAATGTAAATAGAGGAGATGAAGTTACAGTAAGTAATTTTGAGTTTAAACCTCTTTCACGAGATGGCACTAAAGCTCCTACTCAAAATCTGATAGATAAATTTACATATTATAGTGCACCTCTGATTCCAATATTCAAGTATCTTATAGCGGGGCTTTTACTGTTTTTCTTCTATAAGAAAGTGATAGAGCCATTTAGTCAAAAAATGATTGAACATAATGTAGAAGATTTCAGTGCAGATGATATTAAATTAGAAGAAGATGATGAAGATAGTGCAGAAGATACACTAGAAAAATTCAAAAAAGCTCGTAAAAAAGTAGAAGACCAACTTGGACTTGGTGATGATTTTAATGAAGATGAGCTAAAATATGATGTTCTTCTAGAGAAGCTAAAATCTCTTTCAGATGATAAAAGTGAAGAGATAGCAGGTCTTTTACAGACTATGATACGAAATGAGAGTGACTATGACCTCCACTCTAAAAGCACTGAAGGAGGAACGTAATGAAACTCTTAGATGAACAGAAAATTCAGTATGATGAACTAAGTATGACTGAGAAAGTTGCAATCATGCTGATACAATTAGGTGAAGATACAACAACAAACCTTTTTTCTCATATGGAAATAGACATAGTAACTGATATTTCAAAGTATATAGCAACCGCAAAAAATATAGACAAGAGTGTAGCAAATGCAGTTCTTGAAGAGTTTTATGCGATTTTCCAATCAAATCAACATATCAGAAGTGGTGGTATGGAGTATGCTAAAGAGATTCTTTACCGTACTTTTGGAAGTGAAGCCGCTCAAAAAATCATGGACAAACTCTCAAAAAGTATGGAAAATACCCAGAGTTTTGGTTATCTTTCACAAATCAAACCTCAACAACTTGCAGATTTTATTGTAACAGAGCATCCTCAAACAGTTGCTCTAATTCTAGCCCATATGGATCCAACAAGTGCGGCTGAAACAATTTCATTTTTCCCAGATGAGCTTAAGAGTGAAGTTACTATTCGTATGGCAAATCTTGGTGATATTTCACCATCAGTTGTTAAAAGAGTTTCAGCTGTGTTAGAGAATAAACTGGAATCTCTTACTTCATATAAAGTTGAAGTTGGAGGTCCTCGAGCTGTGGCTGAAATCCTTAACCGTCTTGGTCAAAAAGCTTCTAAATCTACTATCGCTTATATTGAACAGACAGATGCAGAGCTTGCAGCTACTATTAAAGAGATGATGTTTACTTTTGAAGATATTATAAAGCTTGACTCTACCGCAATCCGCGAGATTTTAAAAGTAGCAGATAAAAAAGACTTGATGGTTGCTCTTAAAGGTGCGGCAGATGAGCTTCGTGATAAGTTCTTAGAAAACATGTCACAACGTGCACAAGAGGCTTTCTTGGAAGAGATGAGTTTCTTAGGTGCTGTAAGAGTAAAAGATGTTGAAGAGACACAAAGAAGAGTAGTAGATGAGGTACAAAAATTAGCTGAACAGGGTGTAATTCAAGTAGGTGAATCTGAAGAGATGATAGATTAATGAAAAATGTAATAGATACAGATACAGCAAAAAACCATACAATCGAACCATATCATTTTAAAGTACTTGGTGGAGTTAGTAGTGTACATAAACAAGAAGATATAGTTGAAGCGACAAATAATGTTAGCGAAGCAGTTCAAAATGAACC
>DQTM01000237.1 GCA_015662785.1 Sulfurospirillum arcachonense
AGAATTCAAGATAAGCACAAATTTGAGATGAAAATTTATGAAGATATTTTTGAAAATTAGGATTTAGAGGGGAAGCTGGAGGGGTTTTGTTGTGCTGTGGTCTCGTGATGTTACAGATATGCCAACAACCACAAAAGTGACAAAAGGGTATATCACTCACTTACGTTCGAAGATAAAAGAGTTGTTAGATAAAGATGGTGAACTAAAAGATGCCTATTATGTTGACCAATCACCTTTTGAGCACCTTGATACATTCAAAGAGTTAGCAAAACACAATGCAGGAAGACTCTTTGAACAGATGGAGTTTGAGTGATTGATTAGTTTAAAAACTTATCAATTATCTCTTTATATTTTTTCTCAATGATATGCCTTTTTTTCTTAAAAGTGTTGGTTAACTCTTCGCCTTGTTTGAACTCATGTTCTAAGAAGTGAATATTTTGAAGTTTTTCAAAAGGCTTAAACCCTTTTTTATAGTTAAGTAGTTCATTCATATCACTTTTTATTTTTTGGAGTATTTTTTGGTCTTCTAAAACGTGCTCCATTGTATGTACTACTTTATCAAAGTTTTCTTGCACATATTCTTTTAGTTTGTCAAAATCAGGAACTATTAGCATTCCAAGACCTTTTTTATCTTGACCAACTAACACAGTATCTGTTATAAAAGGTAACATAGCTATAGCAGATTCTATTCGGCTTGGGTCTACGTTCTCACCATTTGCTAGGACTATTATCTCTTTTGAACGTCCTGTTAAAATGAGTTCTTTCTTGATGGTAAATTTCCCTAAGTCACCAGTTTTAAAGTAACCATCTTCTGTAAACGATTTTTGGTTCTCTTTTTCATTGTTGTAATAACCTTGTGTAAGTTGATCTCCTTTGAGAATAATCTCCCCAATCTCCCCAATTTCACAATCTTCACCATGCTCGTCAACTATATGCAAGTCGGTTCCCTCTACAGGAAAGCCTAAAGTAGCAAAAGTATTGCAGTTTAAAGCACGTCCTGCAATGGCTGGAGCGCACTCAGTCATACCATAAGCATTGACGATTCTGATTCCTATAGCATCTATCCACTCATCTAAAAATTCAGGCAGTGTTCCACCCCCACTAATGGCAAGTTTTAGGCGACCACCAAATTTTTCTTGGACTAGTTTTAGTTTATTTTTTGCAAATTTGTTTGGAAGGAAAAGGAACAGTAGTTTAGTATAAGCTACCATTTTCTTACATGTAGAACCAAATCCCTCTTTTTCAAAACGTGGTAGTTCATCTTTAACGATTCGTAAGTTATAGTTATATTTTGCACTAATTGCCACAAGTTTTTTAAATATTTTTGCTTTTTTAGGGTCTTTTTTCTCTAGTGCATTGTTGATTTTAGTATACATTGATTCCCAAAGACGTGGAACAGTTGCAACTAAAGTAGGTTTAAACTCCTCCAAATCAGAAGCAAAAGTTTTTATACTAGAGTAAACCATCGAACAACCATAAGAGATTATTAGGTATTCACAAGTTCTCTCAAAAATATGCCAAGAGGGAAGAATAGAGACCCATAAATCATCATTTTGTAAACCAATTATTTTTGGTAAAACTTTAAGGTTTAGCATAACGTTTTTATGTGTTAGTATAACGCCTTTAGGATTTCCTGTTGTTCCCGAGGTATATATAAGTGTAAAGGTATCGTCTTCACTAATGTTGTCTTTTAAGTTTGTGAATTCTGTTAGTTCGTTATCGAAAATTTTTCTGTCACTAAGCAGATCATGATATGAGTAAATATTATCAAAAATAGTATGTATTTTTTGGGCTTCAATAACAAAGATAGATTTTAGTTTAAGAGTTTTTATCATCTCTTCATGTGTATGATATATGTTTTCATTCTCTATTATCAAAAAAGTAGAATCTGAGTCTTGCATAATAAACTGCAACTCTTTAGTTGGAGTATCACTTCCTCTAGGAATACTGATCGCTCCTAAAGAGACCAATGCCATATCTGTTACCATCCAATCATATCTGTTATCACTAACAAACATAATTTTATGACCTTTTTTGATACCTTTTGATTTGAAAGCTCTCGACAGTATAAGAACGTCATCGAAAAATTTCTCGTAAGTTACTTTAAAAGTATCATTCTTAACTCTATATGTAAATGCTATTTTATTGCTATTTTTTTCATGTGTTTCTAAAAACATATGAAAAAGCGTATTGTTTTGTGTTTTCATAGTATTAGTATACTATAAATTGAAGTTACATGTAGAGATTTACCTCTACATGTAAAGAAGTTTTGTTAGATAGGTAGCACTCTAATTTTTGGAGAACACTCTTCTCTTAAAACTGACTCAATTGCAAAAAGAGTACCAGTTGAGCTACTCGCACAGCCATTACAAGCACCCAAATATCTGATATAGATATCTGTGTTACCATCATCTGTATCTTTGATATCTAGTATTTCTAAGTTTCCACCATCCATGATAAGCATTGGACGGATATCTTTGTCAATAGCAGCTTCAACAGATTTAAGTTTTTGAACCATAGTGAAATCATCAAAAGATAGTTCGCTTGAACTTCCAGATATCTTAGCATCAGCAAGAGCTTTCATCTTTTCCATTTCCATTTCTGTTCTTGTATCTTTTAAAATATCTACAAGATAGTGTTCTCTATCTTCATGCCCACCAGGCTTGATACATGATTTACAAAATGCACCTGCTTTAGTGTAGTTTGTTATCTCTTCAACTGTATGAAGGTCGTTGATTCTGATAACTTCTTTGATAGTTCCAAGAGTTACTCTTGCACATTCACATACTATGACAGCTGTTTCAAAACTCTCAGCATCTACACCTTTATATGAAGCTGCTGCTGCTTTTATAACATCATAAGCCATAACAGAACAGTGCATTTTTTGAGGTGGAACTGCTGGAGTATCTGGGTTGTCTCTCATCGCAAATTCGACATCAATATTTGTGATTTTTACTGCTTCGTCTACAGTTTTACCTGTACACAAGTTAGCCATAGTGTCAGAACTTGCTATAGCTGTTCCGCAACCAAAACTTTTAAACTTTGCATCTTTGATTATGTTTGTCTCTTCATCAACTGCCCAGTAAAGTCTAACAGCATCTCCACAGCTCTCAGCTCCAAAGTCTGCAACTACTAGTTTTAGACCTTTTTCTTTAGCTTCTTCATCTGTAATCTCACCCATATGTTGTGGATTATTCATCAAATCTTGTACTTTTTGGCTATATTCTTCCCAAATTGAGCCGCCAATTAAATCATTTTTTGCCATAATATTATCCTAGTTATTTTTTATAATTTACTATCGTGCCAATCAGGTGCATACGAATATGTACTTGATATAGCTCTTAATCTTTTAACTGCATTATTTAAAATGCCTACCGTATAATCTATCTCTTCTTCAGTAGTAAAACGTGAAAGTGAAAGTCTAAGAGCTGTATGAGCTAAATCAGCCTCTGCTCCAATTGCTTCCATCACTGGATTACTTTCTAAATCTTCACTGGCACATGCACTTCCTGTACTCGCTGCAATTCCATTTTTGTTTAAGTCCCAAAGCATCGCTTCACCTTCGATACCTTTTACGCTTACTAAAATTGTATTTGGAGTTCTCTCGTCTCTTGAGCCTACCACAAATACATCATCAAGTTTTAAAATTTCATCTTCAAGTTTATCGCGAAGTTTTCTTACATTGTTATTTTCAAAACTAAGGTTTTTTACTGCAAGTTCTAGTGCTTCACCCATGCCAACTATGCCAGCAACGTTAAGTGTTCCACTTCTTCTTCCACCCATATGTTCACCACCGTGAAGCAGGCTTGTAAGTGGTTGAGAATTTTTGATATACAATCCACCAACACCTTTTGGTCCATGAAACTTGTGAGCTGAAAAACTTAAAAAATCAATATCAAGTTTTTTCAAATCAACAGGAATTTTTCCAACTGCTTGAACTGCATCAGAGTGAAAAAGTACACCAGCTTCTTTACAGATTTGTGATATTTCTTCTATAGGAAACAACATTCCAGTTTCATTGTTTGCCCACATAATAGTTACAAGTGCTGTTTTTTCAGTTATAAAGCTCTTTAAATCATTCGCTTCAATAATCCCTTTTTCATTTACAGGTAAGTAAGTTACTTTTACCCCTAAAGTCTCTAAAAATTTACATGTAGAGATAATGGCAGGATGTTCAACTTCACTAGTTATGATGTGGTCTTTTTCACCATTTAATATATGGTCGTGGTATACACCTTTTAGTACCCAGTTATTGCTCTCTGTTGCGCATGATGTTACGACTATATCGTCTTGGTCATCAGCATTTAATCCACAGTAGAGTTGGCCCATAGCTTTTCTAAGAGCTGGGTGTGTTTCACTACCAAACTCATGAAGCGAATTTGGATTACCATATGATTGTACAAAATATGGCTCCATCTCTTTAAATACTTTTGGATCTACTATTGTTGTTGCATTATTGTCTAAATAGACTCGCATTTTCTTCTCCGTTTTTAATTAGGATATTTTTTATCCTATTTCTTTTTTTGAATACTATTCTTTTTTTTATTAAAGACAGCTTTATTTTAAAATTGCTTCTAGTTTTTCAATACTTTCATTGAAGTTAAATGTATCTTCAGGCGATTGTCCTAGGAACTCTTCCATTACTTCTTTTTTAGAAATTGCTTCATCAAGTTCTTTGTCATTACCTTTTTGATAAGCACCAATTCTTATTAAAACTTCGTTTTCTTTGAGAATAGAGTTTAGTCTTTTAAATTTCATTGCTATTTTTTGATGTTTTTCATCTATAACATCACTCATAACTCTCGAAGCACTATTTTGTATGCTTATTGGTGGGTAAATCCCATAATCTGTCATTTCACGGCTTAAAACTATATGCCCATCAAGGATACTTCTTGATTGGTCTGCAATAGGATCGCTAAGATCATCACCTTCAACAAGAACTGTAAAAAATGCTGTGATTGAACCTTTTCCTTCTTCTTTTCCTGCTCTCTCCATAAGTTGAGGCAAAAGAGTAAGGACTGAAGGCGGATACCCTTTTGAAGTTGGTGGTTCACCAAGAGCAAGACCTATTTCACGTTGAGCCATCGCAAAACGCGTAACAGAGTCCATCATAAAAAGAACATCTCTTCCTTGGTCTTTGAAATACTCAGCGATACTCATGGCACTAAATGCTCCATACTTTCTCATTAAAGGAGAGTCATCACTAGTAGCAATTACTAAAACGGTGTTACTCAAATCTCCACCAAGATTTTTGTGTATAAACTCAAGAACTTCACGACCACGTTCACCAATGAGTGCTATAACTTTAATAGGAGCTTCACTTCCTCTTACAATCATACCCATAAGAGTAGATTTCCCCACACCACTTCCTGCAAAAATGCCTACTTTTTGACCTTTTCCGCAAGTTAAGAGTCCATCTATAGTTTTAACTCCAACTCCAAATGGCTCATCAATAAGACCTCTTTTCATGGGATCAAGTGGAGCTTTCATGATAGCCGAATAGGTGTTGGTTTTTATAGGAGGTTTGCCGTCTTTTGGTCTTCCAAAAGGGTCAACTACGCGACCTAAAAGTGCATCTCCAACAGGGATATTCATACCCTGTCCACTAATAAAGACTTTATCGCCACTTTTGAAGCCTTCTATGAAACCAAAAGGAGATATGAAAAATGAGTATTGGTCTATTTCAGTTACCATACCAAGTTCACTTTTTGAAGCATCTTTAAGTGAAATAAGTTTCACAATGTCACCTATGCTTGGACGAAGACCTTCGGCTTCTATAGTTGTTGAACTGATTTTTTTGATAGTTCCAAATTTTGGAGAGAGGTTTCCTTGTTTAAGCCTCTCTTTGAAACTATTCAATGCCATTAGTAGCGAGCTTGTGAAGGTGAGTTTATGATGTCAAAAAACTCTTTTCTTGTATCAGATTTTAAAAATGCTCCACGAAGAGCAGAAGTAGTTGTAGCTGAGTGCGTTTTACCAACACCTCTCATCTCCATACACATGTGTCTTGCTTGAATCACAACAGCTACACCTTTTGGAGATATAACTTCGTTAATTGCATCTGCAATTTGTTCTGTTAATTGTTCTTGAATTTGTAATCTTTTAGCAAATATATCTACCATGCGAGGTATTTTTGAAAGACCGACTACTTTTCCATCAGGAATGTAAGCCACATGCGCACGCCCAATAATAGGAAGTAAATGATGTTCGCACATAGAGTAAAATTCTATATCTTTTATAAGTACCATCTGATTGTTGTCAGTTACAAACAGTGCATCATTGAGTACAGCAACTGGATCTTGATGATAACCTTGTGTCATCTCAATAAATGATTTAAATACTCTATGAGGAGTCTTTACTAAGCCTTCACGCTCAGTATCTTCACCGATGATTTCCAACATTGTTTTAACTGCGTGTTCAAACTCTTCTTGTCGTTTTAACATTTTTTATTCTTTGCTTTGTTTTTAAGAGAGATTATATCTTTTATTTGCTTTTTTGTTTCTTTTAATTTAGATATAATAAGAATATAAGGATAAATTATGGAGTTTTTTACTGAAGAAAATTGTCCTAAATGTAGAGAAAAAGGTACTTACTTATCACCTGGATGATATATCAAAGATAAGAGATGATGAGTATCTCATATGCAAAAATCCAGAGTGTAAAATCATCTATTTTGCACTAACACATAGCTTTACATGTAGAGAATTAAATAAAGAAGTAGGTTTCAAAAACTATAGTTCTCAACAAGCCAATTTATGTTATTGCTACAATCATAAAAAAAGTGATATTGACGAAAATAGCATCAAAAAGATACAAGAAAAGATGAAAACCATAGGGTGCAAGTGTGAAACAAGAAACCCTATAGGAGGTTGTTGCATGGCAAGTATAAAAAAGTATTTGAAACAAAAAAGTTCATAATTGGGGGCTGACCCATCTAGTCTATTGAAGTGGGGTAATTTCTTACTATAATTTTGGTGATAATAATCATATAACAGTGATTTTTTATTACATGTAATAACATATAAAGCAAAAATTAGGTATATTAAGAAAAATTTTAATTGAAAAAGGTAATGTATGCAAATCAAAGTAGAGCGTATAGATAGTGCAAATGCAAAAGCTGAAGCGAAAGTTTCAAAAGCATTTTTAGACGAAAAACAGAAAAATATGGCAGCAAAAATTGCAAAAACTATGAAAGTCGATGGTTTTAGAAAAGGAAAAGTTCCTGCACATGTTGTTATGGATAGACATGGTGAACAGATTCAACAAGATGTTGAGCAAGAAGCATTAAGACTGTTTTTAGATGACGCTTTAAAAGAGCTAGGTGTTGAAAACAGTGCTGTTGTTGGCGAACCTAATATCACTAAAATGGATAAAACTGATGATGGGCTTGATGTTGAGATTAAAATTTCTTTCCGTCCAGAGATAGATTTAGGTGATTATAAAGCACTTATTCCTGAGTACAAGACTCCTCGTATTTTGAAAAAAGATATTGATGAGAGAGTTTCTACAATGCTAAAACTTTCTGCTCCTTTAAAAGAATTAACTAAAAAAAGAGCTGTTAAAGATGGCGATTTTGTAAAGCTTGATTTTGAAGGTTTTATTGATGGTGTTGCATTTGAAGGTGGAAAAGCTGAGAATTATTCACTAGAGATTGGTAGTGGTTCTTTTATCCCAGGTTTTGAAGATGGCGTAATAGGCATGAAGATAGACGAAGAAAAAGACATTGAAATTACTTTTCCAAAAGAGTATAACTCTAAAGATTTAGCTGGAAAAGCTTCTACTTTTAAAGTAAAAATTCATGGAATTCAAGTTAAAGATGTTCCAAAAGAGCCTAGTGAAGAGACTCTAAAACAACTTCTTCCTGGCGAAGAAGCTCCAACATTGGAAAAACTAGAAGCACAAGTAAAAGACCAAATCAAAAATGAAAAACTTTCAAAAGTATTTGGTGAAGAGGTAAAACCTGCATTCATTGAAGCTGCTATAGAAAAGATTGAATTTGCGCTTCCTGAGAACATCGTAGAGCAAGAGATAGATATGCAAGTCCGTAATATCTTTCAAAAACTAAGTGAAGATGAAATCAAAGAGTTTTCTGAGAATCCTGAGAAAATCACTGAAAAAAGAGAAGAGTACAGAGCTGAAGCTACTAAGTCAGTTAAATTAACATTTATTGTTGATGAGTTAGCTAAAGCAGAAAAAATCAAAGTTGAAGACCAAGAAGTTATGCAGATGATCTATTTTGAAGCAATGCAACAAGGTCAAGACCCAAAAGCTTATTATGAGCAGTATGAGAAGCAGGGTGTTTTACCAGCTATCAAAATGTCTATCATCGAAGAGAGACTTTTCACTCAACTTTTCAGCAAAGATAAGTAATGAGTTATGTTCCAGTAGTAGTTGAAAAAACTGGTCGCGGCGAGAGAAGTTATGACATATACTCTCGTCTTTTAAAAGACAGAATTATCATGCTAAGTGGAGAAATAAACGATGCAGTTGCGTCATCAATAGTGGCGCAACTGCTATTTTTAGAAGCTGATGATCCTGAAAAAGATATATATCTGTATATCAACTCTCCAGGTGGAGTGATAACTAGTGGTTTTAGTATCTTTGATACTATGAACTATATTCGACCTGATGTTAGTACTATTTGTATTGGTCAAGCGGCTTCTATGGGTGCATTTTTACTTAGTTGTGGAACGCCTGGTAAGAGATACTCTTTACCAAACTCTAGAATCATGATTCACCAGCCTTTAGGTGGCGCACAAGGTCAAGCGACAGATATAGAGATTCAAGCAAAAGAGATTTTAAGACTTAAAAAGACTCTTAATGAGATTTTGTCTAAAAATACAAAACAGACTGTTAAGAAAATAGAAAAAGATACTGAACGTGATTTCTTTATGAGTTCACAAGAAGCTGTGGAGTATGGTTTAGTTGATAAAGTATTAGAAAAAAGTTTTAAGTAAAACAATTTAGGGAGAACATTTTATGGTTCGATTAGATAAAAACAAGATTCAAAGTGGACTAGGACGTCGTCCTAGAGAAGGTGCTACTGGCACTGAACTAGATCAATCAAAAATACAAAACTCTAATAGTGAATTAGAAAAATTCTCCCTATATGTTCTTAAAGTCCTTATGGATGAGAACATACCTCCAACACCAAATAACTTTCAAATATATTTTGAAAAACTTTTAGACAATAAACCTCTCTCTTTTAAAAAACGTATTAGTGATCTGCTTGAAGCAGAAAACCTGAACGATGATGAGCATCGTGCAAAGATGGAGATGGAAGTAAAAGAGGGCTTTGGTCAAATAAAAAGCATTATGAAAGTGGTATCTACAGTATATAAAAATATTAATGTTATGAAAGAAATAGTCAAAAAAAGAACGGCTGAATTAGAAGTAAGTTCTGGACAACTCTCAGTAACTAATATAACTTCGGCTTTGAATGAAGATTTGAAAAAACTCTCAACACTTATGAACAAACAGATGGAAGTTTTAAAAATCCATTATGAAAAAACAGGAGCAATTTTAAAAGAGATTGAGAGCAAAGCGGTATTTGATTCACGTTTTGGAGTATATAACAGAAGATATTTTTTAAAGTCTATAGAGAGTGAATGTAACTCAATAGAGCAGTTTAATCATAGAAGTACTTTAGTTCTTGCAAAAATAAAAGATAGTATTTTAAGTAAGATAGTCAATTCAAAAGATAGAATGGTTTTAACAAGGAATATAGCAAAACTACTCCTAAAAACATCTCGTAGAAGTGATGTTGTTGCTCATTATGGTGATGGTGTATTTGGTATGCTTATGAAGCATACAGATGTTAACAATGCCAAACGAGCATGTGAACGTATAAGTGACCTTATTTATGCAACAAGCTTTTTTATCGGAGATATGGAAATAGATACTGATATAGAACTTGCAATTGTCCCAATTGCCCCTGGGCACACAACAGAACTTCTTGTATCGGTGGCACTAGACTCTTTACCAAAAACTGGAAAGAGATTAGAACCATATATAGTATGTGAACTTGAAGCAGAAGAACAAAATAGTGCAGAAGATAGCGAAGAACCAAAGGAAGAGAATGGTTCGTGAGGTTTTAATATACCCTGATAGACGTTTGAAATTAATTTCTCATGATGTTGAGAGTTTTGATGCAAAGCTTCACACTTTGTTAGAAGATATGAAAGAAACTATGTATGCAAGTGATGGCATAGGTTTAGCGGCTATTCAGATAGGTGTAGCTCAAAATGTATTGGTTATCAATCTTCCAGATGAAGATGGAGAGCAGACACTAGAGAGCTTAGAAGAGATTATAAATCCTGTAATTTTAGAAGCTCATGGAAGTGTTACTTATCAAGAGGGTTGCTTAAGCATTCCTAGTGTGTATGAAGATGTTGAGAGAAAAGAGAGTATTAGAGTAAGATATTTTGATAGAGATGGCGGAATGATAGAAAAAGAGTTAGAAGGGCTTATGGCTATTGCTTTTCAGCATGAATTAGACCATCTTCAAGGACATCTTTTTATAGAAAAACTTTCATACTTGAAACGCAAAAAATTTGAAAAAGAGTGGAAAAAGAAGATAAAAGAGGGAAAATAGTTTGACCAAAAAATTCCTTTGTGCCACTTTAGCAGATAATAGAGCCTTGAGGGTTGATGTAGAATCAGCATTTGTAAGGGCACTACCTGGTTTTTCTATAGTCGGTATGACTAACCAATCTATTCAAGAGTCACGTGAGCGTATAAAGTCGGCTCTAACACATATGAAGTACAAATTTCCAGCACAAAAAATAACTGTTAGCATGTCTCCAAGTGATTTAAAAAAAGAGGGAAGTCACTTTGATTTGGGCATAGCACTTCTTCTTTATATGCAAAAAGAGAGCTTTACATGTAAAGAGTTTTATATATTTGGTGAATTAGGACTTGATGGAGATGTACGTTCAACTACTTCAATATTTCCCATACTACTTTCACTTGCCTCACAAGAAAAATCACTAAAAGTCATAGTTCCTAAAGAGATAGTAAAAAAAATAAATCAAATACCAAATGTAAAAGCCTTTGGAGTGAATAGTCTGAGTGAAGCCATTGAGTTTATAAAGAGTGATACTAAGTCTTTACATGTAGAAGATTTTTCTTATAAAAATATGATAGAGATAGAGAATCAAAAGTATTTTTATGAGAAGAATTTTGAACTTGATTTTGATGATGTAAAAGGTCAAAACAGAGTCAAAAGAGCTATGGTTATAAGTGCGGTTGGTATGCACAATATACTTTTAGAGGGAAGTCCAGGGTGTGGAAAGAGTATGAGTGTAAAAAGACTTCGACACATCATGCCTCCTATGAGTATGCAAGAGATGCTTCAATCAAATGCTTACAGTTGTATGAGTGGTGAGGAAGAGGAGTTAAATGCTAAAAGAGCTTTTAGGTCGCCTCATCATAGTTCATCAAAGCCAAGTATTTTTGGTGGAGGAAGTGCCAAAGCTATGGCCGGAGAGAGTGCTTTGGCACATAACGGCATACTTTTTTTCGACGAATTTCCTCATTTTTCAAAATCTGTTTTAGAAGCTTTACGTGAACCACTTGAAGATAATCAAATCTTGATTTCAAGAGTAAATTCAAAGATAAAATATGAAACCAAATTCCTCTTTGCAGCAGCTCAAAATCCTTGTCCATGTGGTAACTTACTTTCTACTTCAAAAGAGTGTAGATGTAACGAGCTCGAAATAAGACGATATAAAAATAGAGTATCAGAACCACTAATGGATAGAATAGACATTTACGTTCAGATGAGTGAAGATTATGAAGAAAGAAGTGATAAAAACTCAAATGAGATGTTTGATGAGGTGCTAAGAGCATTTGTATTTCAAAAAAAGCGTGGACAGATTGAGCTCAATGCCAAACTGAGTGAAAAAGTCTTAGAAGAGATATCAAATTTGGATAGTGAAGCCAAAGGTATACTTCAAAAAGCTTCAACTCAATTTGCTTTGAGTCATAGAAGTGTCCATAAAATAGAGTCTATAGCAAGAAGTATAGCTGATATAGATGAGAGTAAACAAATTAAAAAAGAGCATATACTTGAAGCCCTTAGTTTTAGGAGACGATAATGCAAAAGATATTTAAAGAAGTAAAGAGTTTAGATAAGAGATGTTATGAAAAGCTATATCTAAGCGAAGATGTTTTGATGGAGCAAGCTTCAACTGCTTTAGCCAATGAAGTACGAGCAAATAGTAAAAAGGGAGATAAAGTTCTTTTTGTTTGTGGCTCTGGAAACAATGGTGCAGATGGTATAACGGCTGCAAGAATTCTAGTTAAAGAATTAGATGTTTCAGTTTATATTCCAATTGGAGTTAAATCTGAAATGGCAGCATTACAGTTAAAGAGGCTCAGAGCTTTACATGTAAAGGTTGTTACGAGTGTAATTGATGTTGACTTGTATGTTGATGCTCTATTTGGTTCAGGTCTTGTTCGAGATTTGAGTGAAAATATCTCTTTGATAGTTCAACAGATGAATTCAAAAAAGGCAAAAAAGATAGCTTGTGATGTTCCAACAGGTATAGACTGTGAAGGAAAAGTAAAATCAGTATGTTTTGAAGCAGATATTACAGTTACTATGGGAGCACTGAAAGAGTCTTTGTTTAGTGATGATGCCAAAGAGTATGTTGGTGAGATAAAAGTAGCAAATTTAGGAGTTAGTAGAGTAAACTATGAAACTAAACAGAGTAGTCTACTTCTTGAAGAGTCTGACATGAAGTTGCCTTATAGAAGCAATAAAACTGTAAACAAAGGTAGTTTTGGACATGTTGTGGTTATTAGTGGTCATAAAGAGGGAGCAAGTAGACTAAGTGCCTTATCAGCTTTTAATTTTGGAGCAGGGCTTGTAACACTTGCTGGGAAAAACAGAAGTAATATGCCCCTTTGTATTATGAACAGTGAAACACTTCCTAAAAAGTTTTCAGTAGTAGTTGCTGGCATGGGACTTGGAAACATATATGGCGATGAAAAATTACGTGATTTTTTACTTCTACATGTAAAACCTTTGGTCATAGATGCTGATTTATTGCATAAGAAAATAATAAAAGATATTTTAGAAAAAAATGAAAATGTGGTATTGACACCTCACCCAAAAGAGTTTGCTTCGCTTTTAAAGGTATTAGATATAGCAGATGTAGATACAAAAGATATTCAATCGAAAAGATTTCATTGGGCAAGAGAGTTTACTAAAAACTTTCCAAAAACAGTGTTGGTTTTAAAAGGTGCTAACACAATTATAACAAAAGCAGACGAATTGTATATTAATCCAACAGGAACTCCAAAACTAGCTAAGGGTGGTAGTGGAGATGTATTGGCTGGTATGATAGGTTCTCTTATTGCACAAAACTACTCACCTCTTGAAGCAGCTTTGAGTGCTTCGTTAGCTCATGCTAAAGTAGCAAATGAATCTAAGTGTGCTAGTTTTGGATTAACACCAGAGGATTTATGTGAAGGTATAAAATGGTTATAAAAAAGATAGCAATTCTTTTTAGTGGTTCTGGTTCAAACTTAGAGAAAATTTTAGAGGGTGTTCATGGTAGGAGTTTCTCTACATGTAAGATTGAAGTTGCGTGTTTGATATGTAACAAAAAAGATGCATATGGTATACAAAGAGCAAAAAAATATGGTTTAGAAACAACTATCATAGAACATGCAAACTACGAAGATAGAGAGAGTTTTGATAGAAAAATGGTAGAAGTCATAAAAGCAAGTGGAGCCCAGCTTGTTGTTTTAGCCGGTTTCATGAGAATTTTAACTCCAGAGTTTACAAAAAATGTAAATGCCATAAACCTTCATCCGTCTTTGTTGCCACTTTTTAAAGGAGCTCACGCGATAGAAGATAGCTATAATTCAGGCATGAAAGTAGGAGGCATTAGTGTTCATTATGTAAATGAAGAACTTGATGCTGGTGAAATCATAGCCCAAGAGTGTTTTAAAAAAGAGGATATGAACTTAGAAGAGTTTGAAGAAAAGATACATGCTTTAGAGCATAAGCTTTTACCTAAGACAATAATAGATATACTTGATAATCAAAAATAGAAGGAGCGGGACTGACTGGTTTTCTGAAAGAAAAGATGTCTGTCCTCGACATCAAATTAAGGAAAAAAATGAGCAATATTTTTAAGAGTAGGTGATATAGATTTTGATAGTAGATTAATAGTAGGAAGCGGAAAATACCCTGACTTTCAAACAACTAGAGATGCAACAATAGCGAGTGGTTCTAAGCTAATAACTGTAGCTGTAAGAAGAGTAAATATAACAAACCCAAAAGAAGAAAATCTTATGGATTATTTTAACCCAAATTATGCAATAGAAAATTAAAAATATTATCTATCATTGCACTCAAGGCACATTCATTAAAAATTTACACC
>DQTM01000290.1 GCA_015662785.1 Sulfurospirillum arcachonense
AAAAAGAATATGGCAGATATTAGAACACTTTGTGAGGTATTTGTTAAAAAACCTTTTAAAAGAACATTTTGTTCCTTAAGCAAAGGAGGTAGTTAGAGATAAGAAAAAGGGGACACGCTACTTTTGTATAAAGTGTTTAGCTGTAATTTTAAATTCAGTCTTAATATAGTACTATTAAAAGACCGAAGGAGGATATTATGCAAATTGTAAGCGATATAAAACCAGTTACTTATTTAAAGAGTAGGGCAGCTGATGTACTTAAACACATTAATGAAACTCATAGACCTATGATAATCACTCAAAATGGGCAGGCTAGAGCTGTTATTCAAGACCCTAAAAGCTATGAAGATATGAAAAATGCTATTACACTTTTAAAACTTCTCTCTTTTGCGGAAGAAGACATTAGAGATGGAGATACACATAGTGAAGAAGATGTTTTTAACTCTGTAGAAGAATTACTTAAAAAATGAGTAAAGATTATAGTCTGCAATGGACTACAAATGCAAAAAATGACCTTTTAAATATTGTTGAGTACATTAAAAAAGATAGTCCTGATACAGCAAAAGATATATATCTTAAAATAAGAAAAAAAGTACATTCTACTAACTTCTTTCCTCTTAAAGGAAGGGTTGTTCCTGAACTTCAAAAAGAAGGAATCACCTTATATAGAGAGATAGTTGCTTCACCTTGGAAAATTATTTACAAAGTGGGTAATGACACAGTTTATATTATGGCAGTTTTAGATTCAAGACAAAATATTGAAGAGTTACTATTGCAAAAACTTTTAAAAAGTTAAATGAAATAAGACAAGAGGAAACATGATGAAATACTTGATGGCAATAGACGCAGGTACAGGAAGTGTGCGAGCTGTTATTTTTGATACCAAAGGCGTTCAGATAAGCGTTGGGCAAAAAGAGTGGTTACATGTAGAAGAGAATAGTGTACCAAATAGTATGAGTTTTGATTATGAAAAGAACTGGGGTTTGGTGTGTAAATGCATAAAAGAGGCTTTACATGTAGCAAAGCTTAGTGGAGAAGACATAGTAGCTTTGAGTGCTACAAGTATGCGTGAAGGCATTGTTCTTTATGATGAGTTTGGCAAAGAGCTTTGGGCTGTTGCCAATGTAGATGCTAGGGCTGATAAAGAAGTTAAGTACCTCAAAGAGAACTTTGATGGCATAGAAGAGGAGTTTTATCAACTCTCTGGTCAGACATTTGCACTTGGGGCAATCCCGCGTATCATGTGGCTTAAAAACAATCAACCTGAAGTTTATAAAAAAGTAGCAAAGATTTCTATGATAGGGGATTGGATATTGGCTCGTTTGAGTGGAGTGATAGCGACTGACCCGAGCAATGGCGGAACAACAGGGATATTTTCTTTGAAGAATCGTGATTGGGTAAGCGAGATGGCCTCAACTGTAGGGATTAAAGATGATATTTTTCCTCCTACTTTAGAAGTCGGAACTCTTATGGGAAACGTTACATGTAAAGACTCTGGACTAAGTGAAAATACAAAAGTAGTTATGGGTGGTGGCGATGTGCAGCTAGGCTCTGCTGGTCTTGGCGTAGTTGAAGAGGGGCAAGTGGCGATTTTAGGTGGCTCTTTTTGGCAACAAGTGGTGAATATACCAAGTTCAACTTTGCCTCCAAAAGACATGGGCATAAGAGTAAATCCTCATGTTATAGATGGACTTTCTCAAGCAGAAGGCATTACGTTTTTTAGTGGTCTTGTGATGAGGTGGTTTAGAGATGCTTTTTGTGATTTGGAAAAGATTGAAGCTAAAGAGAGAGGTATAGATACTTATACGTTGCTTGAAGAAAAGAGTAAAGATGTGCCTGTTGGCTCTTACGGAATTATGCCGATTTTTTCAGATAGCATGAAGTATGGCAAGTGGTATCATGCGAGTCCAAGTTTTCTCAATCTTTCGATTGACCCCTCTACATGTAACAAGTACTCCATGTTCAAATCACTTCAAGAAAATGCCTGCATAGTCTCTGCGATTAACTTAAAAAAGATAGAAGAGTTTACGAAAATGAAGTTTAGTGAAATAGTTTTTGCTGGAGGTGCTAGCAGAGGGGCACTTTGGAGTCAAACTCTTGCAGATGTAACTGGATGCACTATAAAAATCCCAAAAGTCACAGAAGCAACAGCACTTGGAGCAGCTATGGCAGCTGGAGTTGGAGTAGGGGTTTACAAGGACTTAAAAACAGCAGCAAAAGAGTTAGTAGTGTGGGATAAAACATATAAACCAAATATGCAAAACCATGAATTATATAATGAAATACAGTTAAATTGGCAAAAAGCTTATGAAATACAGCTATCTTTAGTAGATAAAAATATAACAACCTCAATGTGGAAGGCACCAGGATTATGAAATTAACCAATGAAAAAGAGCATGAGTATAGATACGGAACTCACGGACCAAAGTACTTAACAAAAGGTCCAAAAGTAGATATGGGCGTAGTTGTGATTGGAGTTGGTGAAGAGCACCCTTGTCACAAACACGAACGTCAAGAAGAGTCTTTTTTGGTTCTTGAAGGACAGTGTGCTGTTTACTTAGACGGAAAACGTATAGTTATAAAAGAGGGCGATTATCTTCAGTGTGATTTAGGAGAGGCTCATATGTTTATCAATGAGTTTGATAAGCCCTTCAAATCGGTGTTTATCAAAGCACCTCATTTTGAAGAGAAGGACTCTGTTTATATAGATTGGAAACCTGGAGAAGAATTCAATAAAAATTATTGATTAAGTTAACCGACTGTTTACTTTGGTTTCGTATAATTTCAGTAAGCGAAAAATAATTCATATTTAGACTTAACATAGTCTAACTCCAAATAATAAAATTAGAAGAGATAAGCCAAGCATCTCTTCCAAACTTTTTATCTTCCATTTTAAGGTTTTATCATGAAAAATTACTTACTTTTACTACTCTTAACTGTTTTATTTGTAGGGTGCTCTATAAAGATGAATCCAGCAACTATAAATCAAGAAATACTTCCTCAAAAAAATGATAATACTACAGAGTTTTTAAACTCTAAAACGTACAATACGTATGATGAAAAAGAGGGAAAATTAACTACCTATTTTTTCAAAGAAAAAGAGGGAGAATTGACTTATACAAATGCTATAACATATATACCCATGGATTCTACTGATCAGTTATATGGTTTTGCATCTCAGATGGTTTTTACACTTAATAGACTAACAAATAACAGAGCAAAAACTATTGAAGAAGCACTTGTTATGGAAGTAAAGAAAAATGATTTTAAAAAGCTATTTAATGACAAAGAAGAGTATATCATTGGTAATGAATTTTCAAGAGATTTGAAGTACTCAATAAGAGAGTTTCAAGATATGATAGAAAGACAAGAAGATAGCGATGGTGGAAGATTGGGAATAATTTTACCTATATAATGGTTTTTTTGGTATAATGATTAAAAACTAGGGTCATTATATGAGTGCGAGTATAGATATTGTTACTTCTGATAACACTATTGTCTTTACATGTAAAGGCTCATGGACACTAGAATATGTAACAAAACTTTCAAAACAGTTAGATACTACATTTAAAGAAAAAAAAATTACTTTTGACTTAAAACAACTTACAGATTTTGATACTCATGGCGTATTGCTTCTCATAGAAAGTATAAAAAAACTAAAGCTGCAAAATTGCAAAGTTGAAAAAATAGAAGAGAGTGAAAAGTTTCTCTCTTTGTATGAAGTTTGTTTGAGTAATTTCCCCCAAGATATAAAATCACCTTTAAAACACAACTCTTTTACAGAATTTTTCTATGGAATTGGAAAGATAGTAATAGAGTCCAAAAAAACACTTATTAA
>DQTM01000156.1 GCA_015662785.1 Sulfurospirillum arcachonense
ACCACCAATAAGGTGGCTTAAAATTTTTACTAAACACCCCTTAAGCACAAGCATAGGTAATCTTTAGAAATCTCTATTGCATAATTTGGGATTATATAATTTAGGATTATAATTTTTTTTGCTAAATGATGGTAATATTACATTATGAATCGGATTAAAGAAATTCCATTTTTTTCTCACTTAGATAAAAATGGTCTAAAAAAACTAAATGACATATCAACTATAAAAAAGTATAACTCAAAAGAGATACTTTTCTTTGAGGGTGAAGAACCAAAACATCTACATGTACTACTTGATGGAGTGGTAAGACTATATAAAACTAATCATAAAGGTAATCAGATATTTTTACATCAGTTTCTGCCAGTTAGCCTCATTGCAGAACTTGCAAACTTTGAAAACATACCTTACCCTGCGACTGCTGAGTTTACATGTAGAGGTGAAGTTCTTAGAGTTGATTACAAAAAACTAGAAGAAGGTTTCTTTAAAAATCCAGAACTCTCTTTTCAAATTATAAAATCACTTGCAGGAAAACTAAAGATTATGAGTGAAGTGGTAACAAATGAGATAGTGTTAACTTCAGAAGCAAAAATAGCAAAGTTTTTAGTAGAAAATGGAGAACTTTTCAGTTCACTAAAAAATACAAAAGTAGCCTCTTTGTTGAATCTTACTCCAGAGACTCTTTCAAGAACTCTTACGAAGTTTAAAAAACAGGAATTTATAAGAATAGATGATGGGTTAGAAATTTTAAAATTAGATGATTTAGTAGAGATGTATGCGAATTAATTGGCTTAAACATCATAGAATAAACTCACAGGATAATGCTCTCTCACAGTTTTGATATTTTTGGAGTTATTCTTTTCTTTGTTTAAATAATTTTACTATTGAAGTGCTTATAAACTAAATAATTTTAACTTTAGAACATACTTACAGTATTATTAAGTAAAAATTTGACATATGTCAATGATAATGTTTTTACTATTAAATACAATATGTTTGAAGTTGATTATCAATAAAATTACATTTTATTATAATTATTTGTCTTGTCTTAGAGTTTTGAATAGTTTTACTATTCTTTAATCTTAGCTTATTGCTAAGAAAATGTATAATAGGAGTTTTTATGTCCTGTAATACGGAAAAAAAAGTTAAAAAGTCTATTTGGTTTATTATCTGTATGCTTGTTATAGGTGGAACTTTAGGACTATTAACTTCTTTCGGTATAGCTGTAGTTGTTGAAAAGACATCGGATGATAAATTTTGTACGATGTGTCATACTATGCAACCTATGGCAGATGCATATTCGGCTGATGTACACGGGGGAAATAATCCCATGGGTATAAAAGTCAATTGTGTGGAGTGTCACTTGCCTCATGATGGTCTTGCAAATTATTTATTTGCTAAAGCACAGACTGGTCTTCATGATTTTAGAGTTGAAAACTTTGGTGATTTAGACTCTATAAATTGGGAAGAGAAGAGGAAACACGCAAAGCATTTTGTTTACGATTCAGGCTGTATGCATTGTCATGTAAAATTACGTGATGTTACTATGTCTAATCCAAAAGCTTTCATTGCTCATAAAGAGTATTTTGAAAAAAGAACAAATAAAACGTGTGTTGAGTGTCATAATAATGTTGGTCACCATAATCTTGGTGATTATATCAAAAAGTAATCAATCTACAAAAGGGAGTATATATAATGCTTAAAAGATTGTTGGTAATACTTGCAGTTGTTGCTTCGGGCGCATTTGCAGCAAGTATAGGAGATGTTAGTTCTATTAAAACTTTAAAAGTTGAACGAGGGCTAACAGAAGTAGCAAAGGGTTGTATTGAGTGTCATGCAAAAGAGACCCCTGGTCATGTTAATGATTGGAAAGATAGTCGTCATGGACATGTTGGTGTTTCCTGTATTGATTGTCACTCTGTAAAAAAAGATAATCCTATGGCTGGACAAAATTGTCCAGGTGTAAAAGGTACAGATACTTATGTTTCTATGTTGGTTAGTCCAAAAACATGTGGTAGATGTCACCCTAATGAGGTACATGAATTTCAACAAAGTGGACACGCACGTGCTGCTTTACAAATTCGTGCAAAAGCTAGTATGGAGTCACTAATGCATCATTATGAAGGTAGAGGAAATCCTGATTTACAAGATTCTCCAGAAGCTACTGGTTGTATGCAATGTCATGGTTCTATTATTGAAGTAGGAAAAGACGGTAGACCAACTGCTGAGACATGGCCAAACTATGGTATTGGTAATGTTTATCCAGATGGTGGAGTTGGTAACTGTAAATCTTGTCATTCAGCTCATAAATTTTCAATTGCTGAAGCAAGAAAACCTGCAGCTTGTGCATCTTGTCACTTAGGGCCAGATCATCCGGATATCGAGATATATAATAACTCAATGCATGGACATATATTTAATGCAGAAGGTAGTACTTGGAATTATGATAGTGCTCCAGATGCTTGGGAACCAGGTGATTATAGAGCTCCAACTTGTGCAACTTGTCATATGAGTGGTATTGGTGATTTGACAACTACCCACAATATAAGTAGAAGACTAAAGTGGAATATTTGGGCTCCAATTTCAAAAACAAGAGAAGGTGGTTATGAAACTGCTGTTAAAGATTTTGAAAATGGTAAAATTACAAAAGGTAATGCACTAGCAGGACATCCAGATGGAAGTGAAGCAGCTCGTAGTGAAATGGAACAAGTATGTAAGTCTTGCCATGTAACTTTACACACTAAAAGCTTCTTTAAAATGGCTGATAAGCATGTTGAACTTTACAATACATATGCAGTTGATGCTAAAAAAATGATTGATGAATTAGGCAAAAAAGGTCTTATGAAAAAAGACAAATGGGCTGATGAAGCATTCAAAGTTTGGTATCATATTTGGCATCATCAAGGACGTCGAATGAGACAAGGTGCTCTAATGGGCGGACCTGATTATGCTCATTGGCATGGTGTTTTTGAACTTCAACAAAATATAAGAGAGTTGGAAGCGATTTATAATCGTAGAATGAAAACAGGAAAGATAGAAGAGTAGAGTTTAAATCTCTATAAATAAGACACTTATTAGTGTAATCTTCTTCTTAGGGGAGACTTTTGTCTTCCCTTTTTTAATATTAAGGATATAATGTGATGAATAGTTTAGTTAAATTTTTGTTTTTATCTATTTTAAGTGTTTCATTTTTATTTAGTGCTGATATATTGGCTGTAGTGAATGGAAAAAATATAACAACCCAAGTAGCTCCAAAAGATTTTGATAAATTAGATAAAAAAATGCAAAAAAAAGTAGTTGATAGACTTATTGACAAAAGACTTGCAAGTGATTATGCTTTGTCTACAAAAATTTCAAATAGTGATGAGTTTAAGAAAGTTCTTGAGCATGTGTTTCAAATGAGTTCAAAAAATGAAAAAGATAATGAAGATTTAGCTAATTTATTCAAAAAAGATAGCATCATAGATGGATACACAAAAGAGCAACTTTATAGTAAAAAAGGTTTATTAGCATTTGACTTTATATTAAATAAAAAATCAAAAGAGTTAAAACCATCAGATGATGTATTAAAAAAATATTATGAGACAAGAGTGTATAAGTATGATACTCCAGCAATGTTAGAACTTCTAACAATAGTAGTTGAAGATAAAAAATTATCTTCTAAAATAATAGAAGAACTTAAAAGTTCAAAAGATACTTTAGAAACTTTTTCTAAACTTGCAAGTAAATATTCTTTAGCTCCATCTGCTAAAAAATATGGATATTTTGGAAAATTACCAATAAATGAATTAAATAAAACTTTAAAACCTATTTTAAAAGATTTTAAAAGAGGTGATTTTGTTAAAGAAGCTATTAAAACTGAGTTTGGGTATCAAATTTTTTATGTCTTGAATGATATTCCTGAATTTAAAAGTACATTTACAAGTGTAAGGTCTATGGTTGAAGAAGAATTTATAAAAAATGATGTAAAAAGATGGGCATTAGATAAGATTAAAGAGTTAAAAGAAAAGTCAATTATACAAATAAAAATATAATTTTATGTAAATTGTGTTAGAATTTAATAACAAAATTAATATGGAGTTTTTTTGGTAGATATTGAGTACCTTTCTAACATACAATTTTTTAATTCACTTGAAGACAATATTTTATTTGAACTATCACAAATAGTAAAATTAAAAAAATTTGTCTTTGGTGATATTCTTTTTTATGAAAAAGATAATCAAAATGAAATTTTTTATCTTGTTGAAGGTGCTATAAAATTTTATAAAGTAGATAGATTTGATAATGAAATTTTTCTTTATAAAATAATATCAAATTCTATAGTTTTTGATATTTCAAAGATGTGTGATGATCATATTATGAGTTGTTATGCAAATGCCGAATTTTTAGAAGATAGTAAAGTATTGATTTTTGATAGTATTAAGTTTAGAAAGTTGATGAAAACAAATCATAGTTTTATGCAAATTGTATTAAAAGAATCATTTAGAATGATTCAACAACTTCAGTGTATAATTAGTCGTGATGTTGTGTTTGATGGTACTGCAAAAGTTTCACATATGCTTGTAAACGATTTAAAAAACTTTAATATTTTGAAAAAGCATGAAACAGCATATATGCTTCATATACAACCTGAAACACTTTCAAGAATTTTGAAAAAATTAACAAGAAATGGAATTATTGAGATAGAAAAAAATTGTGTAAAGATACTAAATCTTGATGAATTAAGAGAAATATACGAATAAATATAGGAATCATAATTATGTTAAAACCAAGAGGAATAAATAAGAAGTTACATTTTGCTGGAGGAATGCTATCTTTTATAATAGTGTGTGTAATCACACTTACAGTTGTTATGAATGAGAGAAGTAAAAAAGATTCACTCATCATAAACATAGCTGGTAAACAAAGAATGCTTACTCAAAAAATGAGCAAAGAGATATTTTATATAAAATATAAACAAAGTACTGATTTTAGAGAACTAAATAGTGCAATTGATCTGTTTGATAATAATCTTCATGATCTTATCAAAGGTAACTCTGCAAAAGGTATTTACCTTCCTCAAAATACAAAAATAAAAACTAAATTGGAAGAGGTAAACTCGCTTTGGATTCCATTTAGGAGTGAAGTTGAAAAAATAAGAAAAGCAGTAGCTTTTATAAAAAATGACTTAGAAACATTAACAGGAAGAACAACATCACTTTTAAGTGAATCAGATAAAGTTGTAAAAATTATGGTTAAAAATAGTATGAGTGGAGAGTTTATAGATCTCTCTGGTAGACAAAGAATGTTGTCACAAAGAATGGGGCTTTTTGTTGAAAGGTATCTAAGAACAGATAATGAAGAAGATTATTTGCAATTTGTGAAAGCAAAGAACCTATATAATGAAACTATTAATAGATTTATAAATAACAAAGAAGTACAAAACATCCCTGAGGTTTATAATCGTGTTGAAAAGACATATAAATACTGGAAAGCACATGAAAAGTATATATTAAAAATTTTACAAGTTGAAAACAATATAAATGATTCTATTTCTTATATATATGAAAAAAACATTAAATTACTTAACACAATGGATGCAGCAGTTTGGTTGTATACAGAGTATAGTGAAGAAAAAAACAGTATGTTTATAAAGTTCCAATATATCTCACTTATAGTAGCTCTTATTATTATACTTTTTTCATATATACTTTCTCGTGAAATTGTAAACCATATAAATGATTTTGTAAATAGAACAAAAGCATTGGAAAGCGATGATATCAATAGTCTTAATCATAGACATATAAGAGTAGACGAAGAGAGTGAAGATGAGTTGATTGAAGCATCTAACTATCTTTCTAATTTTGTAAAAAAAGTAAATGTTGCTATGAGTCACTCAGAAGATGCTATTAAACAAGCAGAGTCAGCAGTTCATGAACTTCAACATTTAGC
>DQTM01000154.1 GCA_015662785.1 Sulfurospirillum arcachonense
TCTGCCAACTCTTTTTTATGTCCGAAAATTGCATTTACTGCATTGTTGTTTTCATCTACTTTAGCTTCTCCACTCTCTATGGTTGCACCTATAGCCTTGTTATAATAAAATGCTGTTCTATGAGACAATGCACCTTTTATGGAACTAGCAGGAATGAGTATCTGCTCTTCTGAAAAACTACCAATACCATTCTCCCATACTACTACTCGTTCTTTTACAGGTATCATATTTATATCATCTTCACCAAAACCACTACCAAACATAAAGAAGTCATCAGGCTCTATTTCTAGCTTATAAATAACGTGACTTAACTCTGTTTCTTTTTTTGGAAAAGCTTTATTAAATGTTGTATTTAAAGAAGAATTTTTTGCTCTATACTCTTTTGAGTTTAAATCAAACTCATCATAGGTAGAAGCATCAAACACAATCTTTAACTCTCCAAAGCCTTTAGTTGTTCCAGCTCCTAAACGAAATGTTTTAGCATTGATTTGTGCTAAAAGTTGTTTGAACTCACCATCATCATTTGCCATTAACTCTAGTCTAAATTTAAAACGACTTCCTGCGTAAACAATCTCTTCATCATATTTACCTTTATCTTCTGTATTGGCTACACCTTTATGGTCTATTTTCACATGGTCACGCAAAGGAAGATTATCATATTCCAATAAAAAATTATCATCTTTTGGAAGCCCTAAAGACTCAATTACATTCATATTATTATTACATATTAAAGCATTAGAGATAATAACCCGTGAGCCTTTTGCCTCTTTATTTGTACTGTCTTCATCACCAAACACATCATCAGAAAAAGTCGTATCGAACTCTTTTCTTAATACTCCTGCGATTGATGTTCCCATAATCATAGGTAATCCATTCCAATCTTTTTGAACAGGAGCATCTTGAAGCATATCTCTAGCACTGCTTCCTACCTTTAGAGGAGATTTAGCCTCTATGGCAATATTTGCTATGTATCTTTTTTTATAACTACTCATTATCTCCTCCTTTAGTATGTTCTCTACATATTTTTGCAACAAGTTTTGTAAAAGCTATGGGGGTATTACTCTTTTGTATTTCAAAAAGAAGTTTATTCCCTTCCCATTGTTTTTTGGCTACACCGTTTGTTATAAAATTTTCTATATTTGTGAGAAGTTCAGCTTTTGTATTTACCATACTTGCCATGCTTCGTATCTCACCCCATTGTGATTTAGAAGCTCCCATTAAACTTTTATAAATCTTTTGAACTTCTGAAGCTACAGCAAATTTGTCTTCTTCCTCTTCCTCTCTGTTTTTTAAGAACGCAACCAATACTTTATCTATTTTTGAACTATCTTTATCAAAATTTAATTTGGCATTAACCTCCTCCAAGAGAGGATATTTAGTCTCTAAAAAAATAGGATTTACAATAATTTCACCAAACCCCTCACTTAAATAAGCTCCCAAACCTTGCTCTATTTTTTCTTTATCAGCATCAGAAACTCCTGTAAGGACAATAACACCACCTTTATCAAGTACCACACGTGTGTACTCTTTTGTTTGACGAGTATAATTATAAGGGTGGTAAGTACTGCTTTTTATCTGTGTCTTTCCCCAGTCAATTTTTCCAGATTCTAAACCAAGGTTTTCAAGAGTAGGAGTCAAAGCAGGATTTCCAAAAGCATCAACAAGAGCAACACGTGAATTTAAATATAAATAAGTATAGTCATCACTAGGAGTAAATATTTCTACTTTGTCTCTATTTGCTACAGGTTCAATGAAAACTTGTCCATATTGTGATGATTTTGATTTACCCAATCTTTTTCTACCTAAAAGAAATTTTTCAATATCTTCTACTAAAGTATCATCTTTATAAACTACTTTAAAAAACCACTCTGTATCTTTTTTTAAAGCACTGTATCCAAACATCCCCTCATCTTCTGAACGACGATATTTTTTACTATGTTTTGACTTTTGTGAATAGTTATAACTAGGCTTACAATACTTAGCATCACTATTCATAAAACCACTACGAATCTGTTTTAACTGTTTTCTTTCATCTCTTAACTCTTGCTCTTCATCATCACTCAAATGAATACGATTGTAAAGACCTTCTCCAATTTTTAAGTTAAAATAACTCAAAGGAACTTTATAACTCTCTTTACCATTAACAGCTATATGTCCATCTCCAAAACGTACATCACCTGAATGAAAAACCCTAAAAGCTTTCTTTTTAAACTCATTATATCCACCAGCAACCATACCTAAAAAATTAGACCCTGCTATAGAGTCAGCCAACTGTACATTCCCCTGAGTATTTGATGATGCTTGTAAAACAACATCACTTAAAAATTTACATTTATAATATTTAGTCATTTCCTATCCTTGAAAATTGGCATCTTCCTAAACCTCTATTACGATTTAAACCTATCTGTTTAATCATATCCATTGCTGCTACAAGTATCTCTTCAGTATCTTTATTTTTACACTCTATCTCACCATAAAGTACCAGTGGAACAACTACCTCAATCTCTCTGAGTGAACTATCTTTTGCAATTCCATTTTCACCTATTTTTGTTGAGCTAATTGATGAGTACAGATGCTTTATAAGATGTCTATTTTTTACAAGATGCTCTTCTGTCGCAGTATTTAAGATAGCATTAGAAAAATAGTTTTGAGACATATCAGAACCTTCTGAACCAAAAACAGTAGCTATTTTACTACTATCTATCTCTTCTGCCATATCACGTAAAAGACCTTTTACTGTTTTTCCAGGAACATAAGGTAAACCATTGCTCTCTTTTACTACCAATGAATCCAACTTTGCCCCTGCACTTGTACCTGAGCCCAAATGCCAATAGTCAAAAAAAGTTATCTTATACTTCATCTCTATCTCCTCCATCAGTAACTGACAAATATTTATCTACGTCATATATAGGTGAGTACAACTTATTGTCCCCTCTTCTATAAGTCAATTTTGTTAATTCTATATCATCATTAAATGCTCTTAAAGCATTAACCAACGATGATTTTTTATAGACATCATCTCTTAAATCCATCATCTCATTAATCCGAA
>DQTM01000244.1 GCA_015662785.1 Sulfurospirillum arcachonense
AAAAAGAATATGGCAGATATTAGAACACTTTGTGAGGTATTTGTTAAAAAACCTTTTAAAAGAACATTTTGTTCCTTAAGCAAAGGAGGTAGTTACGAGTCAGAAAAAGAGATTATCTTTAAGACTACATAAATTGAGAGGAAGCCTAAAAGAGTACCAAAGTGTATCTATCACTATGAAGTATAGAGTAGTTATAGATTTTATTATAAAAGAAAACGAGATAATTCCCATAGGTGTTGGAACTCATGATGAAGTGTGTTGAATTTTATTGAATTCATGTATAAACCCTACTTAATCAAATTAACGATAAAATCTAACCATGAAAATAACAGACACAAATGAAAAACTAAAACAGATAAAATGTGTTGGTTTAGTAATCAAACCAAATGATACAGAGTTAGCAGATCACTATACAAGAATTAAAGAAGTACTTTTAAAGTATGACGTAGAACTTATAGTAGAACCTAAAAGTGCAAAACTGCTTGGTTGTGAGAGTGTTAGTTTTGAAGATATGTGTAAGAGAAGTGATTTTCTTATTGCTTTAGGTGGAGATGGAACTCTTATCTCACTTTGTAGAAAAAGTTTTGAGTATGAAAAACCAATTTTAGGTGTTTATGCTGGAAATCTTGGATTCTTAACTGACATCAAATTTTCAGAGATAGAAAATTTTATAGATAAAATCTTCAACGAAGAGTATAGAATAGACACACGAATGATGCTAGAAGTATCTTTACATGTAGAGGGTAAAGTACAAAAAATAGTAGCATTCAATGATATAGTTTTTTCTCGTCCAAAGCTCTCTGGTATGGCAACAATTGAAGCTTATATTGATAAAGAACTTATAAATTCATATTATGGAGATGGTTTGATAGTCTCAACTCCAACTGGTTCAACTGCGTACAATGTTTCAGCTGGTGGTCCTGTTGTTTACCCTCTTACAAAAGCTCTGATTCTTACTCCTGTTTGTCCTCACTCTTTGACTCAACGTCCACTTGTTTTACCTGTGAATTTTGAAGTTGAATTCAAAAGTGGCGACAGCGATACTGTTATCATAGTAGATGGGCAAGATACTTATAACATGGGTGATTTTGATTATGTGAGTATCAAAATAGCCGACAATGGAGCAAAGCTTATTCATAGAGAAGATAAAAATTATTTTAAAGTTTTAAAAGACAAATTACACTGGGGGCTTAAATGATAGAGCGTCTACATGTAAAGAATCAACTCTCATTTAAAGACGTTGATGTTAGTTTTGGTGAAGGACTGATAGCTTTTACTGGACCAAGTGGAGCAGGAAAATCTGTTTTTATGCAAGCTATACTCTCTTTGTTTGGACAAAGCGATGCAAATGCTAGTAGTGTTGAAGCAGTTATAACTGACAAGATAGACTTAGAAAAATTTGGTTTACAAAGCGATGAAATAAATGTTTTTAAATATACAAAAGAGAAATCAACAAGATACTTTATAAACACGCAGAGTGTTTCTAAAAAAAGTATGTCCGAGATTTCAAATAGTTTTTTAAACTCTTTGGCTGTAAGAGATAGTGAAGAGTTTGAAAATGAAAGACTGGTAACTCTTTTAGATGCTTTGATAAAAGAGCCTTTACATGTAGAGCAAGTTGAAGAGTTTACTGGACTGTTTTTAGAGTACAAAAAATTAAAAAATAGACTTGAAAATATAGAAGAAAAAGAGAGAAAAATAGAAGAGTTGAAAGAATTTGCCTCTTTTGAAATATCGAAGATAAATGATGTTAATCCTCAAATAGGTGAAGATGAAAAGCTTATGAGTTTTAAACGTTCACTTTCAAAAAAAGAGAAGATAGAAGAGAGTTTAGAAAAAGCAAATACTCTTTTTGATTTTGAGATTAATGTCAATGAGTTTTTAAGTCTTGTAGAGAAAGATAGTGGTTTTTTTGATGAGTCTATGAATGAGCTTAGAGCCATCATAGAAGATGAGAGAGATAGATTAAATGCACTTGAAGACCAAGATGTCGAAGCTCTTTTGGAGAGAATTGAAAAAATATCATCTCTAAAGAATAGATATGGTTCAATTGAAGATATTTTAGAATATCGTGATAAAAAGAAGAAAGAGTTAGAAGAGTATGAGAACATTAGTTTTGAAAAAGCAAAACTTGTCTCTACATGTAAAGAAAAATTAGATATTTTAAAAACTAAATCACAACTGCTTTCACAAAGAAGAGTAGAGTCACTAAAAGCTCTTAATCAAAAAATAGATGGCTATTTAGAGATGCTATATATGCCAAAAGTAAACATAGTGATGAGTGAAATAGAGCTATATGAAAAGGGTTTTGACTCTTTACATGTAGAGCTAGGCCGAGTAAATATAAAAAAGATAAGCTCAGGAGAGTATAACAGACTTCGTTTAGCTTTTATAGCGACTACTAGTGAGTATCTTTTAGATGTTGGTGGAGTTTTAATTCTTGATGAAATTGATGCAAACTTGAGTGGAAAAGAGTCTATGAGCGTGGCAAAAGTGTTAAAAATACTCTCTAAAAAGTATCAGATATTTGCAATTTCTCATCAACCTCAACTCTCTTCACAAGCTGATTCACACTTTTTGGTTACAAAAGATGGGAACGAGAGTCAAGTAAAATTGTTAAATCATGATGAACGTATAGTAGAACTTGCTCGTATGGTAAGTGGAGAAGAGGTCAGTAGTGAGGCGACTACGTTTGCAAAAAAACTTTTAAATGTGACATAGGTGTGATATAATTGGTAAGGAGTTACTATGAAATCAACTATCACCAGTAG
>DQTM01000055.1 GCA_015662785.1 Sulfurospirillum arcachonense
AGTAAAAGCATGAAGTTGAATTTGGTAGACTATTATTTGGTGAATTATAAGAAAAAGTAGAAAATTATGCACCCGTTTTTACTATTAAGTCTCATCTGTAGTATTTGCTTGTATAGATACAGCTAAAAAGAGCATAAAAAAACAGTCTAAAAAAAATATTTTTTCTCCCTTTGTGCTTAGCTTCTCTTTTTTTCATATATTTCCCCTACTTTAGCCTCTATTTTATCTTAATAAAGATATAATTTTCCAAAAACTATAAGGTAAGATTTTATGGGAAGAGCATTCGAATATAGAAAAGCGTCAAAGCTAAAAAGATGGGGAGCAATGTCAAGGATATTTCCTAGACTTGGTCGCTCTATCACTATGGCAGCTAAAGAAGGTGGTAGTGATCCTGACAGCAATGCAAAACTTCGTACAGCAATACTTAATGCAAAAGCTGAAAATATGCCCAAAGACAATATTGAAGCGGCTATAAAAAGAGCAGATTCAAAAGACTTGGCAGATATGAAAGAAGTCAACTATGAAGGTAAAGGTGCTCATGGTGCTCTTTTATTTGTAGAAACTGCTACTAACAATGCAACAAGAACAGTAGCAAATGTAAAAAACCACTTTAAAAAAGGTGGTGGAGAGATGTTAAATAACGGCTCTTTAGAATTTATGTTTTCAAGAAAAGCTGTATTTGAATTTGAGAAAACAGAAGATATGGATTTAGAAGAGCTTGAACTTGAACTCATAGATGCTGGACTTGAAGAGATAGAAGAGGAAGAAGGTACAGTACTTGTAACTGCTGATTATACTGACTTTGGTTCTCTGTCTCACGCATTTGAAGAACTTAAGATTGAAATGAAAACTGCAACACTAAAAAGATTTGCTAACACTCCAATTGAGCTTAATGAAGAGCAAATAAACGACATATCTAACCTCATAGAACGCATCGAAAATGATGATGATGTTCAAGCAGTTTATACTAACTTTAGCTAATATACATCTCTACATGTAAAGGAACCTACCCTTTACATGTAACACTCTTCTACTTTTTTAGCTACAATAACTAATGAACTATTTATCTACAAAACTAAGACTTATTATACTTGGTGCAACCAAAGTATTTAATGACAAAAAATTAAAGTTATTTTCCATAAAACAAGAAGTACTTGGCATACATACACATGTGCTCGAAATAGAAAACAATATACACCATTTTATTATAAAAAAAACAGTCTAGGTTTGTAAAATTTGCTTTTGAAAAAAATATTGATTTAAAAAAGCATATAAAAGATTTAGAAAAAATAGCATTATCAGAAAATCTAAATATAAACAACCTACATAAAATATCATATCTTCAAAACCAATATAAGATCATTTTTAATGAGTTATACCTAATAGAAGAAGAGATAGGACTAAGTAAGTATACAGGACTAAGAGGAAAAATGAGAAAGCATATACATAGAGTAGAAGCATTTTTTCTAAACAACAATAATTTAGAAATGCAAAATTACATTTTATCTCTTAGGCGTTCAGAAAAGGACTTTTTACTAAGAAAAAGTATATTATATGTTGATGAACATAAAAGAAAAATGAAAAAAATAATCTCTAAAATACAACTTACTAAAAACTCAAATATAGATTTAACCCAAATTATGCAATAGAGATTTCTAAAGATTACCTATGCTTGTGCTTAAGGGGTGTAAATTTTTAATGAATGTGCCTTGAGTACAATGATAGATAATATTTTTAATTTTCTATTGCATAATTTGGGTTTAAACTAACGTCTGTTAAAACAAGGCAAAAACTGACACTCTTGCCTTGCTCTTTAATTTTGTTGCAGGCTTGAATCAGTGTTTGTCCTGTTGTAACAATGTCATCTACTAAAATAATGTTGTCACTTGTAAGCTTTTTTACTTGAAAATTTCTAGGATTTTGTTCTCTAAATATTTTACTTTTACCTGAATAGGAGATACTATTTCTTGCACGAATTTTATTGTATAAGGGGTTGATATTGTATGTTTTTAATGACTTGTTTAATATTGCTGTATGTGAATATCCACTTTTGATTGTATCGTCTATTGCGAGGGAAATGTACTTCTCTTTTGTGTGAAACTCTTGTGCAAATTGTTTAAAACTTAACTTTGCTAAAAGAGTATAGATATAAAAACCAAAATCTGTATGCTTTGTAAAAAGTAGTTCTTTTATCTCTTCATATTTGTAAAAAGAGATAATATCAATACCATTTGGAAGTTTTCTTTGCGAAAAGGAGGGAGAAAGAAAACTCTTTTGACATGTTTTACATATATGTGCAAAAGTATAACTTTCACACAGTATACATTTCATTTTCTCTCTTTAGTCCATTTTTAATACAGACATAAATGCTTCTTGTGGAAGTTGCACTTTTCCGATAGATTTCATACGTTTTTTACCGGCTTTTTGTTTTTCAAGGAGTTTTCGTTTACGGGTAATATCTCCTCCATAACATTTTGCTGTTACATTTTTACCTGTTGATTTTACTGTTTCACGAGCAATAATTTGTGCTCCAAGTGAAGCTTGAACAGCCACCTCAAAGAGTTGACG
>DQTM01000100.1 GCA_015662785.1 Sulfurospirillum arcachonense
ATTAAAAGCTTACAAAACAGTCTAACAAAACGCAGGAGCCAATAGTTTACCCTAGCGGGAAAACTATTGCTCTCCTCGACCGTTAGATGACGGAAAGGATTGAACAAGGGGTCAGCCCCCAACTATGAACTTTTATCTCTTTATTATGTAAAAAATTCTAAAATAGTTTTACATACTTTTCCACAATTAGGTATAAATATGGTATAATTAAAGCATGATATTTGAATATGATGAAGCTAAAAGCTTATCAAACAAACAGAAACATTTTATTGACTTTGAAGAAGCTCAAGAATTATGGGATGATGCTGAGTTATTTGATTTGAAATCAAACAACGATGACAAAGAAGATAGATACCTTGTCATTGGACGAATCAAATCAAAATACTATACAGCTATTGTTACTTATAGAGATGTAAATATTAGAATTATCTCAGTAAGAAGATCACGAAAAAAGGAGATTGAAACTTATGACGACTTTAGAATTAGATAAAAAATTTGATAATAATGAAGAAGATATATTGGAACATTTTGATTTATCAAGCATGAGAAAAATCAATCAAGAACCCAAAAGAGTCAATATTGATTTTCCTTCTTGGATGGTAAAGTCATTGGACAAAGAAGCTAAACATGTTGGAGTAAGCCGACAAGCTGTTATAAAAATGTGGTTAGCTGAAAAACTTCAAAGCTTAGACAGCAATGTAGTAAGTTAGCCAATAAATTACCTACCATAAGGTAATTTATTTAGCTATCTTCAGGAATCACTTCTTTAAATGTTATGATTTTTCTTCACCTTCGCCTGTTCAAGTTCCCAATATTCCATCTCAAAACAGTCTTTTAGGCTGATTCCTTGGTAACCTCCAAGTTTATCTGCTCTTAGAACTGCAAGCATTGTATGCTCTACTATGTCGTTTAAGATACTCGCTTCTTTTTCATTTTTTCCAAAAGTTACTATGCCAAAATCTTTTATAACTGCGTAGTTTGGTGCAACATTTAAACATATCTCATTAGAGCTAAACTCTTCAAAATACTTTTTATACTCACCCATAAAATCATATATAGCTTCTTCCATTTCGTCTTCAATGACCATAGGAACTCTTTTTGTTCTTATGATATGCTCAGGCGTTAAAACTCCTCTTGTTGCAAACTCTTTTAAATTTTCCTTTGAAGCATAAAAAAGTGCGAGTGCAGATTTGTTTACATGTAGAGATACTTTATGCCCTTTATGATGCTCTATCAATACTTTTAATTTGTCTAAATTCAAATACTTCTGTGAAGGCAAAGGATTTATATCTAGTTTTGCATTTTGGTTTAAAAACTCTTCGGCTACGCTTACTGCTTCTATCATCTTGTCATACGATTTTTTAGCGTCATCATCAAAGGTAAAAATACCGTGATTGTGTAATATAATTCCTTTACATGTAGACCAATCAAAATTTTGTGTCATATCGTAGATAGTCTTTGCAAGTATAAACCCAGGCATTACATAAGGTACTATCAAAAAGTTAGGATAAAGGTTTTTGATATGCTCTATTCCATTTTTAGAATTCGATATAGTCACAACTGCGTCAGCGTGCGTATGGTCTACTACTTTAAAAGGTATAAGTGCATGAAGTATCGCTTCAACCGAAGGACTTGGAGCAGATTTGTCTATCATCGCTGCTTTTTGTCCGCTTACCATATCAGCATCGCTTAGAGTGTCAAGCTTTGCCATATCTAAAAGTGTTTTCATCTTCACAGGAGCAAAACCCTCTGCTTTGATGGAAACTAAATCCCAACCACTTCCTTTTACAAACAAAATCTCTTCGCCATCAACTTTTGCTTTTACAGAGGTATTTCCACCACCATGAAGTACAAGCTCATCACTTTGACCAAGCAAATTCGATGTAAAAACTCGTAAGTTTATATCATTCCATAGATTTGTCATTATAAAACTTCTAAATCATCAGAAAACTTCTCAGCACAATATGGCTCAAAGTTTGATTTGTAGTAAGCATAGTGAGCAGAGAGCTTGTGAGCATCTAGTGCTGCTTCATCTCTCCATGACTCAAGAACTACAAACTTTTTAGGCTCTGCTTTTAACTGGCATATATGATAAAAAAGGCACCCATCTTCTGCTTTTGAAGCTTCTACCATAGTTGTTAAAAGCTCTTTCATCATTCCTATGCCATCAACTTTAGCTATAAATGTTACTTGCTTTGTGATTTTCATCTCGTCTCCAATTTTTCTGAAGTTTAACATTTTATTGGTTAAAAAGAAACAATGACATTTTTATGTCAATTTAATTTAAAATTGATTATCATTAACATTATGAATAAAAATTTACAAACAGTTTTTTCATACCATGAAGAGACAAAACATGCACATCACAAATATGCTAGGTCCTTAGGTTATATGGATTGGGCAAATCAACCCAACCCATACAGAACATATCAAGGTGCTTTACATGTAGAGCTTCCTCTTGCCTTTGAGAATACTACACCACCTTATCATCTTATATTTGATAATGATATTCCATCGGCTCCTTTACTTCTTGAGTCTATCTCACAGCTTTTACAATTCTCAATGGGAATCTCAGCTATGAAATCAGATGGACACAACGAATGGGCACTAAGATGTAATGCCTCAAGTGGTAACTTACACCCTAGTGAAGCTTACCTCATCTTACCTCCTGTGGAGAATATAAATAAAAGCACAACGATATCTCACTATGCTCCCAAAAATCACTCTTTAGAAATACTCAATGAATTTGACTCAAAGATTTGGGAAACTTTACCAAAAGGCTCATTTTTTGTAGCACTTAGTTCTATTGTTTATAGAGAAGTTTGGAAGTACGGAGAGAGAGCTTTTAGGTATGTCAATCTTGATGCTGGACATGCTTTGCGTTCGGTTCAAGTTAGTGCAAAAACACTTGGTTGGAAATGTAGATATTTAAGTGAAGTTTCCGATGAGGCATTGGCAAAGTTACTTGGATTTGAACAAAAAGAACGCTTTAGTGAAAGTGAAATTCCTGATATGTTATTGCTTATCACTCCAAGTGATCACTTTGATGAAGTAGATATCTCAAAACTAATGCCAAACAGATTTGAGTCAATTGCTATGAATATAGCACAAGAGTATCAAAACTGGCAACTTATAGACGACATTGAAAAAGCAACCTTTACATGTAAGGGTAATCTATATAAAAAAATCGAACAAAGCGTTATAAAAAGAGAGCCAACAAAAGAGACAAAAGATGTGATTTTGAAAAGACGAAGTGCTCAGATGATGGACGCAGATGATAATCATATATCATTTGAAAAGTTCAAAACTATACTAGACAGTACAAAAGAGAGTTTTAGCGGATTTGACAACTTAGCAAACCTAGTTATCTTTGTTCACAATGTTAAGGAACTAAAATCTGGATTGTATATTTTTGTAAGAGCCAAAACGTATTTGAATGATTTAAAATCTTCTTTGAGTGAAAGCTTTATTTGGGAAGAGGTAAGTGAAGATTTATATGCCCTTTCATATGGAGATTTTAAAACAACAGCTCAAAACATATCTTGTAACCAAGGGATAGCTAGTGATGGAGCTTTTTCTTTAGGTATTTTATGCCCATTTTCAGATGAGATAATAAAACATGGAGCTCATAGATACAAAGAGCTTTATTGGGAGTGTGGAGCGATAGGGCAACAACTCTATCTTGAAGCTACTGCAATTGATTTTCAAGCTACTGGTATAGGTTGTTATCTTGATGATGTTTTTCACAACTTATTAGGTTTAAAATCAAACAAATTTCAATCTTTATATCACTTTACTATAGGAAAAGCCTTAGTCGATAAGAGAGTTTTAACAAAAGAATTATACAGGAATAGATTATGAATGATATTACAAAAAAAGATAGAATCAAAGGTACATTTTTTGGCGCAATCGTGGGTGATGCTTTGTGTTTAGGTAGCCACTACGAGTATGATGCCACAAAGATTTATAAAGCTTACGGAAACAAAGCTATAGAAAAGTTTATGTCCCCCGGAGAGATGATGGGTGGTCAGACTCACGGCATTGGCTGGGGAGCTCAAAACTACCACCCTGGTAAAAAAGCTGGTGGAACTACTGACTATGGAGATTATAATATTCTTATTTTAGAGCATTTAGCCTCTTTACCTGATGTACCTCAACCTTTTGATGTAGCCAAACTTCTTCCTCATTGGATGAATCGACTTGAAAACAGTTGGGGCTCTTGGATATGTACTATGACCAAAGAGACTTATGCGCAAGTTAAACAAGGCTTATCAGTAGAACATCTAGGAGGTAGGTCAAATGCAACGGCTTTACGTCATGCAGCGGCTTATGCCTATTATGATACTGAAGAAGAAATTGTGGATATTGCTAAAAAAAGTATGTTTACGCATAAAGACCTACATGCGCTTGGTGGTGGTGAGTTTTTTGCTCGTGTTACTTTTCGCGTTTTGAATGGACAAACTCCTTTAAAAGCCATAGAAGATGTTGCAAAACAGATGGGTGGTTTTTTTGAAAGCAAAGTTGCTCAAGCGATTGCAAAAGTAAAAGAAGCAACGAATAAAAACTCACAACTCTTTAGTGAAGATTTTGTTGATGACTTAGCAATTACGAGTATGGCTAGACTTTGGGATGTTGGTCGCTCAGAACCTATAAAAGTGGGAAAAGCTAGTCCAACAGAAGGAACCCTTCCGGGAGCTATTTACTTTATACTCAAATACGCAGACCAAAAAGATGCTCTTAAAGTTGCCTTGCAAGCCAACACTATGGTCGGTGGTGACAATGCTTCACGCTCTATTGCCATAGGCATGGTTCTTGGTGCTTATAAGGGTGTTCAAGCTATTCCTAAAGAATGGAAAGAGAGTTTAGATCAGTGGGATTACTGTGAAAAGATGCTCAACAAACTTCCTCTGCTAAGATAATATGGAAGAGATTAACATAGTTTGCCCATACTGTTGGCAAACTATAACTCTGTATCTTGACACTGATATAGGCTTTGAGAAAATCACTATTATCGAAGATTGCAGAGTCTGTTGTCGACCTATCGAGATTGACTATACTTCTGATTATGGTAAAATTAGAGATTATAGTTATCAACCAATAGATGGTAATAATTAAGATATA
>DQTM01000288.1 GCA_015662785.1 Sulfurospirillum arcachonense
AGTCTCCTTCTGTTAGATTTTTGTGCTAAAAAATATAAGATTTGTTTTTTTAAATTTGATTTAGCTTAAATTGTGGGTTGATTTTGGTAATTTGCAAGTGGCTCTAAAAAGTAAAATATTTCAATTTATAAACTCAGCATAAACCCATCCCATAAATGAAGCATTTTTACCATTTTTTTCTTCAGAAGCAAGCCAGTAAGTGTGTGGTTCTTTAACATATTTTACTGGTTTTGCTTGTGGTATTTTAATCTCACGCAAGCCTTCTAAAGTCATTGCTTCAGCACCGCTATGCTGACCAACTTTAAAAATAAATCCTTTTTTTTCTACGGCTTTATTATATGCTTTAACCATTCGATTGCGTACTTTTACAGGAACAAGCTTTTCATTTGCTTTTGCCCAGTCTATCTCTTTTTTTAGAAGTGGCAGGTAGAAATTTTTAACTATAATTCTAAAATTATTAGCATCGTATGGAAATGACTTGAACTCTTCACTATCAATATTAAGATTTTCACCACGTTTTAGAAGAGTTACTTCTGTTAGAAGCTCACTATCTGGTTCTATGCATTCCAATCGTTGAGACAACGAACTTTTATCGTCATTTTTACTTCGTTGTTTATTTATGACCCAAAATACTTTACTTAAAAGCTCATCTGACATAGCATCGCCAATTTTCAGTTTAGAAAATATATCTTTTTCAAATTTTCCAAACCAATCATCTACAAATTGATATTCTCCATTTTTTGTTCTCTCTTTTGCAATAGATTGATCCTCTTTTTTGTTAAGATAGTATTGAAAAAAAGCTGTTTTTAATGCACCTTTGATTGAACTTCCTGGTATGTATAGTTTCCTTGCGGTTCTAATATGAGAATTAATTTCAAGTCTATTTAGTACATTTCTATCTCTACCACCCTCATTTTGTACAATTTTTCCAAGTTTTTCTTTAAACTCTTTTGCTATAGATGGTACAGTTGGTATGATAGTATGTGATACTTCTATTGCAATTTTACGATGTTCTTTGAAAAAACGTTGCAATTGAAGTGCATCATGACTCACATTGATCAGTTTTTGTTTATCTTTTTCTGGTAGTTTTTTTATAAATTGAAATGTATCAAAAATGTATAGATTATTATCTACTATTGTATACTCCACTGGATTAAACACATCTCCATCTCCAATGTGTATGGGGGAGATAGTTGTTAATCTTAATTTATGTGCTTCTAAAAAAGGTTTCATCTTTTCTCTCCAAATAATACAGGAAGTGCTATAGCATATCCTTGATGTACTGTTTCATAAAGTTGTACAGATAATGATCCATCACCACCAAGCCCTTTGCCTATAAATTTAGGTAGGTTCTCCACTCTAACTAATGCAAAACTGTCTGCCATTAATATAGGGTTTTTCCATACAATACCATGAGATAGCAATCCTCCATGTTTTCCAAATCGTGTAAAAGGTTCGTAGTAAGCCTCTTTAAACTCTTGACCAGAGAGAATTGAAGGAGATAGTGTTAAAATAGCATTATAACCTTTATTTTCCCATTTTATAGGTTCAATTTTATCAACACTGAATCGTCCACGCCCAATAGTTGCATCTTTACCAAATCCACTTTTCCCCATGATGTTTAATATATTTGTAAACTTTTCTTCAGACATACGATTTGTATCTAATAAAACATATATAGTTCCTCTATTTTCTTCTAGATCAAACCGTTTAGAAGCGAATGGATCAAAATTTTCACTGGTTGTACCGATAATTCGGCTCAAACTGTTTCTCATATGAATAGACTCTTTTGGAGTAGTTATAGATATGTCTTCACAAGCCTCTTTTGATCTTTTATCTATAACATTACCCAATTCATTGAGTTTTTCAATAGAGATAGCACGTTTTCGCTTAAATGCCTTTCTCTCTTGTGGATCAAACTCTATGCCCAAGTAAGCATTTGGAACAGGTGGGAAAAGAATACGATTGCCTGCTAAAAAGTCACTAAATATGGCAAACGGTTTTCCATTTGTATAACCTTCAAGCAGTTTTGTTAGCTCTGATGAACCATCCATTTCAGCCAACATCCAGCAGAAGTACCCAAATAGGGTATCTCCTTTAGGTGTAGTGGCAAAGGCACTTTGGATTGTTATATCTATTTTAAAGCATTTCATCAATAAATCCTAAAATGGTTGAATGTCTTCGAAACTCTCCTGAATCGATTCGCCATTTTGTTTTAAATTTTGAAACTTTATGCGTCCATAACCTCTTGAGCCACTACCACCTAGTGCATCCATCTCTAAAAGCTTCAATCCTTTTTTAAGCATATCAAGTAGTTCACTACCATCACCTTCAAACTGTTTTAGAGTTACTTCAAAGTTAAAAACAACACCACTTGGTACTCTTTCTGTCTGCCTTGGATGAGATGCACGCGAAGTTATGCGATCTATGCTATTTTCAAACTTAACTTCTGTAAGCTCTTGTAAACTTTTTGCTTCAAAGTCGCTTCTAAGTAAGCAGTCTGAAAATCTAACACGAGTTACACCAATCTCTTTTGCAATCTTATCACTCTTAATTGTTTTTCCATTTCCAAATAGTTTAGCTATGAGAAAAGCTTTTTCCTTAACCTCTTTATTAGCATCATACTCAGCTTCAACGCTAGTTGGTTGTCCATTATTGTAGCCTACAACACCAGAACGCCACTCTATAAGTGAACGAACTTTTCCTTTAAGGCTTGAACCTGGAATATATGGTTTACCTGTTACTGGGTGTTTTATGACTTCATTGTCAATTCCGCCAATTTTCATAGAAGCATCTCCACCACCGATGTGCAGACCACTTAAAAGTTTAATCTCTCCAGAAATTGTGATGATGTTTTCAAGTTTCATTATCTACTTCCTTTATCTGTACCTTTATAAAAGCCCATTATGGCTTCAAAAAATGTTTTAAATGTTTTCATATCTTTTGGAGTTCTAACCTGTTTCAATGATTCAGATATAAACTGAACAAACTCTTTACTTACCTTTTTTCTACCTTGAGCGTAAGACGCTTTTGCATTAAGCATTTTTATGAGTGGCAATAGTTCGTTGAAAGATGATGGATTCTCTTCGATTTTATCATTAAGAGATGCAACTTCATCATAAAAATGGCGCAATTGTGTATATGTATTTATCTCTCTAGATCTAGAT
>DQTM01000233.1 GCA_015662785.1 Sulfurospirillum arcachonense
TATCTCTTAAAATCATCATCATAAAAACTCAAATAAGTTCTCACGTCACTTTCACGCCAAGCACTCTTCCATCTGAAAAGTTCAGCTAAGATTGTACTTATTTCTGAGAGTTCAACCTTTTTCATGCCATTTTCACTAACAATAATAACGCTATTTTTATATTTTAGGTTTTTGTCTAGAAGCTCTATAGTATCGTTATCAAGAACTATACACCCCTTACTCATAGGGTCTCTATCGCTTCCATCCAAAGGTGAACCATGAATCCATATACCATGTCCATTTTTACCTTGAACTTTGTCATAAGTGTTCGGATAAGACAAAACAAAAGCTAGAGGACCATAAAACTGGTCAGTAGGAGTAAATCTTTTTCTTAAGTTATACACGCCTAAAGGAGTCTTTAAATCCCCTTCTTTAAACTTATCTCCATCCGCACCAACTATGACATCTTCATACTTAGCTAACAGTTCAAGCTTGTTATTTTTGGTTTGGTATATAGTTAACTCTTTAGCTTTTTTATTTGCTATGAGAAGTGAGTCTAAGTTTTCATAATAACCATATCTCAAATCAGAATTTTTTAAGAACTCATCCCAATAAATTTTAGTCTGTAATTGCTCTTTTATATACGTTTCAACCGCACCTATACCACTTTGTCTATATATATCTATAACACTGTTTGCATAAACACTAATAGACATCAATACTAATATTAATAATTTTTTCATTTAACTCTCTTTACATCAAAAAAATATTATATTCAATTATCTCTTAGAAGTTTATTTGATATAAAATCTTTACTTTCGTTTCAAGCTTTATAGGGTACTATTATACAAAATCTAAAAAGAGAGGTACACTTGTGTCACTCGAATTAATTCTTGCTTCTTCTATTATATTTGTGTTGGTTGTTACTATCCCAACGCTTTTTGTTTTATCCAAAAAGCTTGGTCCTAACAATGGAGGCAATAAACAGAAGAATCTTCCGTATGAAAGTGGTATTACAAACCCAATAGGTGGATGTGATAGTCGCTTTAGTGTCAAATTTTATTTAGTTGCTATACTTTTTGTACTGTTCGATGTGGAAATCATCTTTATGTTTCCATGGGCTGTAAATGTACGAGAACTTGGCTTTTTTGGACTTGCTGAAATGTTTACCTTTATGGGTCTTCTTGTTGCCGGTCTTATCTATGTTTACCGAATAGGGGCACTTAAATGGCAGTAGGGGCAGAGGCAATTTTTGGTGACAGTGTAGTTACCACAAAATTAGATAGTGCGATAGGTTGGGCTCGAGAATCTTCGATGTGGCCCTATATTTTTGGAACGGCATGTTGTGCCATTGAGTTTATGAGTATTGCTTCAAGTAAGTTTGATATCTCTAGATTTGGTGCAGAAGTAGTAAGGTTTTCACCTCGCCAAGCCGATTTGATGATAGTAGCTGGAACAATAAGCTATAAACAAGCCCCTGTTCTCAAACGAATTTATGACCAAATGACAGAACCAAAATGGGTTATAAGCATGGGTGCATGTGCCTGTAGTGGTGGTTTTTATGATAACTATACAACTCTTCAAGGCATAGACTCCATCATACCAGTTGATGTTTATGTTGCAGGTTGTCCTCCTCGTCCTGAAGCACTTATTGATGCTCTTATGGAGATTCAAGAAAAACAAAAAAGTGATTCTATCATTAAAGATAGAATAAACAATGATTTTAAAGGACAGCTAGATGTGTAGCTGTTTCGAAGAAAAATTCAAAGGTCTTTATAAAAAAGACGAAAATGATATATATGTTATAGACCAAACTTTTGTAAAAGCTATGATAACCTGTCTAAAAGAGAAAGATGGTTTTCACTTTTTAGCAGATGTTACAGCTATAGATTACTCAAAGTTCAATAAACCAACACCTTCAAGGTTTGCCGTTGTTTATATACTTAGAGATAAAGAGTTCAAAAATGTAATTACTCTAAAAACCTTTATAGATGAAGAGGAGAATGGTTTACTTGTAGAGAGTATATCTGATATATTTTTCTCTGCAAACTGGGCTGAACGTGAAGTTTGGGATCAATATGGTATCAAGTTTCTTAACCACCCTAATCTAAAAAGAGTTCTAAATCATAAAGAGTTTGTTGGTCATCCTTTAAGGAAGGATTACCCTATAACAAAAGGTCAACTCTGTACAAAAACAGATGACCTAATGGATGAAATGATTCCAGCTTTAGAGAAAAAAGGTTACAAGTCACACGATGATTTAATGTTTCTTAACCTTGGTCCTGCTCACCCTGCTAGTCACGGAACTATAAGAACTTTTGTTGCACTTGATGGTGAAACTATAGTTGCAGCAGTAAGTGAGATAGGTTATCTTCATCGTGGTTTTGAAAAATCTTGTGAAAACCATACTTATAACCAAATAATCCCATATACAGACAGACTAAACTACTGTTCTGCGATACTAAATAATATAGCTTTTGCTCATACTGTAGAAGGTATGCTAAGTGTCACTATACCAGAACGTGCTCAGTTTATAAGAGTTATTATAGGTGAGTTATCTCGTGTGATTGACCACCTTGTATGCCTTGCAGCAAGCTTGGTAGATATGGGAGCTTTAACAAACTACTGGTATCTTTACAACCCAAGAGAAGCTGTTTATGGCCTACTTTCAAAACTAACGGGAGCAAGACTAACTAACTCATATATGAGAATTGGTGGCGTTGCTCATGATTTTTATGATGGTTTTGAAGAAGATTTAAAAGGCTGCATAAAAGAGATAGAACAAGGCATGGGTGATACCTTGGCCCTCATTGAGCACAATAGAATTTTCCACGATAGAAGCCAAAATGTAGGAGTAGTCACAGCCGAACAAGCTATAAACAATGGTTTTACAGGACCAAATTTGAGAGCTAGTGGTGTTGCATATGATTTAAGAAAAACTTCTCCTTACTACTTTTATGATGCTCTTGATTTTGATATTGCAGTTGGTAGTGTTGGAGATGTATACGATAGAATGATGGTTAGATTTGAAGAGATAAGACAAAGTATAAGTATCATCCATCAATCTATGAAAATCCTTCCAAAAGGAGATATTATAGTCAATGACCATGCTATCGCATTACCAAAAAAAGAGAATGTGTATAACAATATAGAAGGTCTTATGAACCAATTCAAACTTACCATGGATGGCGTTAAAGTCCCAGCTGGCGAATATTATGGTGCCATAGAAGCTGGCAATGGTGAACTTGGATTTTTCATCGTTAGTGATGGTAGTGGAACTCCGTATAGAGTAAAAGTTAGACCACCATGTTTTCCTGCTATGTCTGCACTTCCAAGTATGCTTGAAGGTGATATGATTGCTGATTCGGTACTTAGCTTAGGAAGCCTAAATATTATTGCTGGGGAGTTAGATAGATGAGTGAATTTAAATTTACTAAAGAGAATGAAGAAAAATTTGAAGCACTTCTTTTAAGATACCCTGAACGTGCCTCATTAACATTACCATCTCTTTGGATGGTTCAATATCAAGAGGGTTGGATAAGTGAAGAGGCTATGGTTTATTTAGCAGACAAACTTGAAACTACTCCTATGGATATACAGAGTATCGCTTCTTTTTATACTATGTTTAA
>DQTM01000096.1 GCA_015662785.1 Sulfurospirillum arcachonense
CAAACTCATCTTCTTCTACTCTAAAAGCTTTCATCTCATTGTTTTTAGCAAATTTTTCTAACTCTTTTGCAAATTCACAAAGTACAAAATCTCCAGCTTCATCAGAGTATTTTAGGTTTATTGCTTGAAACTCTTTTAAATCAATAAGTATGAGTTTTGGATGGTTAAAGTTTTTTAGAGTTTCATTTAATGCTTTTTGTGAGGGTATGTTTTGTTAGCGTGTCTATCACTTATTTGCCTTTTCATAATCTTCTGGTTTGTTTAGATTTGTAAAAACCTCATCGCTATTAAAATCAATATATTTTGTTTTAACTTTGTCTAACATATTTCTTATTTTATGATTATTTGCTTTTATTTGTTCTTTTAGTATTGGTAAAATTGAAGGAGAGTAGATAGCACAAAGTTGATGTGACCCATAAGGTGAACGAGCTATCACTACATCAAAATCATCTTTACATGTAAAGAGTTTTTCATAAACATCAATGTTTACAAATGGAGTGTCAACGCTAAGTATACAAACAGGTTCATCGAATACTTTTAATATGCTATAGAGTGCTATAAGAGGTGAGAATTCATCAAACTGCGTTGTATCTTCAATAAAGTTTGCTTCAAAGTCAAATTTGTCTTTGGTTTTACAGCTTACATGTAAAGAGTCAAAGTTGTTTTTGTGCTTGTCAAGTTGGTACTGTGTTAGTGTTTTAAATGAGCCAAAAGGAAGCAACGATTTGTCACTTCCCATACGGCTACTTCTACCACCTGCAACGATGACTAGTGGTAAATTCATTATCTTGGGTCTACTATCTTTCCAGCTATGGCACTTGCCGCGGCAACAGCAGAGTTTGCCAAGTAGATTTCACTACTTCTGTCACCCATTCGACCTATAAAGTTTCTGTTCGTAGTTGCAACGCATCTTTCGCCACTTCCAAGTATGCCCATGTATCCACCAAGACAGGCTCCACATGTTGGGTTAGAGAAAACTGCCCCAGCGTTGATGAAGATTTCTACCAAACCCTCTTTTTGAGCTTGTAGAGAGATTTTTTGAGTAGCTGGAGTTATGATAAGTCTGGTTTTTCTTGCTACTCTTTTGCCGTCTAAAATCTTCGCTGCCATTCTTAAGTCTTCTATTCTTCCGTTTGTACAGCTTCCGATAAATACTTGGTCAAGTTCCAAGTTATCTGCTACTGCTTTAGATACTGGTTTTCCGTTTGATGGAAGGTGAGGGTAAGCGATAACAGGTTCAAGTGACGCAACATCTATATGAAGAGTTTGGATATAAGTTGCATCATCATCTGAGTAGAACTCTTTTGGCTCACGCGCTAGAGGTTTATCTGCTAAAAATTCTCTAGTTATGTCATCAACTGCAACGATTCCGTTTTTTGCACCAGCCTCAATAGCCATGTTACATAAACTAAATCTATCAGACATATTTAAATGAGCAATTGTATCTCCAGTAAACTCTAAAGTTCTATAAAGTGCACCATCAACACCAATAAGGCGGATGACTTCAAGTATAAGGTCTTTACCGTAGATGTGTTTTCCAGGTTTGCCACTAAATACAACTTTTATAGCTTCAGGAACTTTAAACCAGTTTCCACCAGTAATCATGGCATATGAGAGGTCAGTACTTCCCATACCAGTTGCAAATGCTCCTAAAGCACCATGCGTACATGTATGAGAATCGGCTCCAATTATAACATCACCAGGGAGAACAAGACCTTTTTCAGGTAAAAGTGCATGTTCAATCCCCATGTCTTTTTCATCAAAAAAGTGTTTTAAGTCATGCTTGTAAGCAAAATCACGACTGATTTTTGCTTGATTTGCTGAAGCTATATCTTTTGCAGGTATGAAGTGGTCCATAACGATAGAAAAACCATCTGGATTTGCTAGTTTAGGAATGCCACTATCTTCAAATGCCTTGATGCTTATAGGTGTTGTTATGTCATTGCCTATGACCATATCTATGTTACACTCTATAATCTCACCAGCTTTAACTTCTCGACCCACATGCTCACTAAATATCTTTTCTGTGATAGTTTGACCCATTTACTAGCCTTTTTTCTTTTTATATTAGCAAAATAAAGCTAAAAAACGTATTTTATGGTAATATTCATGTAATGAAAAATTGGGAAAAGTGTCTCTTTAGCTAGATTGGAAGTTTCAGTTTCAACATGCTGGGTTTATAGTTGCTGTTGAGAAAGGCTTTTATAAAGAACTTGGTTTAGATGTTACTCTTTTTGAGTACGAAGATGGCATTGATATAGAAGCAGATGTAATATCAAAAAAAGTCGATTTTGGTATATCGAATACGCCTCTGATGGTAAAAGATGGAATTTTACAACCAGTTGTTTTATTAGCTACTTACCTACAAAGATCCCCTCTAGTTTTTGTTACTCAACCAGATATAAAAAAACCTTCTGATTTAGAAGGCAAAAGAGTCATGGCAACTAAATATGAGTATGAAAACAGCTCATTATCTCTTTTTATGGAGCACTTCTTTGTGAAGAGTACCTATGTTCCTCATGCTTATAGGATAGAAGAATTTAAAGATAAAAAAGTAGATGCTATGAGTGCTTTTACCTCCAATGAACTCTATGATCTTGAAAAACAAAATATCCCTTATAACATTATGGATCCAGCACAATTCGGTTTCATAACAAATGCTATGAATGTTTTTAGTTCTTATGATATAGCAACTAATGAATCTCAAAAAATAGAAAAATTTCTTAAAGCCACTCAGCAAGGATGGCAATATGCTCTTGATAATACTGATGAAATTATAGAGATAATACACACAAAATACAATCAAAAAAAATCTATAGAAGCATTAAACTTTGAAGCAAAAGAGATAAAAAATCTAATGCTTTTAGGTCTTTATGATATTGGCGAAGCAAGCAAAGAACTTATGATAAGAGCATATAAGCAGCTCTATAGAAGTGGAAAAGCTTTACCAAATCAAGATAGTAAAATACTTATTTTTGGTGATATTAAAAAAGTAAAAAAGAGTGACGATTTGTCGTTTACGCAAGAAGAAAAAGAGTATCTGCTTAAAAAAGGTACTATAAAACTCTGTGTTGATCCAGATTGGATGCCTTTTGAAGGTTTTAAAGATGGAAAGTACATTGGTATTATTGCTGAGTATTTTGAGTTAATTCGACAAAAATCGAACTTAGACATAGAGATATACCCAACAAAAAGTTGGGATGAGAGTATGGCTTCTATAAAAAGTAAAAAATGTGACATTATTGGTTCTGCATCACCTGCACCTGAGCGTTTGGCTTATATGAATTTTACAGATACCTATATGAGCTCACCTATTGTATTGGTTACTCTATTAGATAAGCCATTTATTACTCATATAATAGATGTATCTAAACAAAAGCTAGGCATAACAAAGGGTTATGCTATAGGAGAAATTCTTAAAGAGAAATACCCCAATATAAACATTGTAGATGTAGCCAATATAGAAGATGGACTAAGAAGAGTGGAAAATGGAGAACTCTATGGATATATTGACAATCTAAGTGTCACTGTATCAAATATACAAAAAGCCTTTCATGGTATACTAAAAGTTTCAGCCAGACTTGAAGAGAGTGATGACTTAACGATTGGTTCAATCAAAGATGAACCTATGTTAAATGTTATTTTTCAAAAAGTTGTACATAGTATAGATAAGGCAGAAGTAAGAAGTATTTTAAATAAGTGGATTTCAGTAGAAGAGAGTGTAAAGGTAGATTATACTTTTTTATGGAAGATAGCTTTAGGTATATTGGGACTATTTGGATTAAGCACATTTTACAACTATCAGTTAAGATTGAACAATAAAAAGTTACGTCAAATATCGAGAGAAGATGCTTTAACAAAAGTAGGAAATCGACTTAAACTCAATGAAATTTTAGATGATGAGCATAAATATACAAATAGGTATCAAGTAACTTGTGGTGTTATGCTTTTAGACATAGATGATTTCAAAAAGTCAATGACACTTATGGTCATCTTAAAGGAGACAAGGTTCTTGAAAAATTTGCTTCAATTTTATCCAAGAATATTCGAGAAACAGATAAGCTTGGTAGATGGGGTGGAGAAGAGTTTTTAATTGTTTGTCCTAATACAAAAATAGAAAATCTAACAGTAATTGCCGAAGGTTTAATAGAAAATATTCAAAAGTATAATTTTGGAAAAAGTATAATTACTGCTTCTTTTGGACTTAGTCTTTTTGATGGTGTAAAAAGTATAGAAGAAGTTTTAGATGAAGCGGACAAAGCTCTTTATCATGCAAAAAGTACAGGAAAGAATAGAGTTGTTAGTTCAATAGTTTAAATATTTTTTGCCCATATTGATGCAAGATACCTTCGTTTAGTCTTACTGATAAACCAGAAATCCCAATAGCTCCAACAAACTCATTTTTTCATAAAAAAAGTTTACATGTAAGGATTTTCCTTACATGTAAAGAGCCTAAAAGTTAAACTTGGCTCCAACAACATCCATCTTTATCCCAAAGAACATAGTCGCCTTTGATTTTATTGAATTCTCTTATTACTTTCATTGTGATTTCCTCGTATTTTTTTACATAATA
>DQTM01000044.1 GCA_015662785.1 Sulfurospirillum arcachonense
TAAAAAAATATAAATGAAACCAAGCCGTATTGTCGAGTTTTCAACACTTGAAGCAAAGTGTGCATACCTGAAAAACAAACGTATGCGTATGGAGTACAAGTTTATAGAACAATGTCCTGACATACTTAGCCAACAACTAATTCAAAGAGGTTGGAGACGTTTTGGAGAGTATTACTCTAGACCAAAATGCAATGGATGTAGTGAGTGTCTATCTCTTCGTATTGATGCCTCAAGCTATCGTTTTTCAAAAAGTGCTAAAAGAACGATACGCAAAAATCAACGTACAAAATTTATTGTTCAAAAACCAACAATAACAATACAACACCTAAATTTATATGAAAAATATCATAAACATATGGAAGCTAAAAAAGGCTGGAAACACTACTCTTTAAGCCCAAATAGTTACCATGAACTCTATGTAAGTGGTTCTATGAAATTTGGTAAAGAGATTCTATATTTTGTTGATGACAAACTAGTAGGTGTAGATTTAGTAGACTTTTTAGCTGATGGTTTATCATCTATCTACTTCTTTTATGATCCTGACTATGCTCATCTTTCATTAGGAAGGTTTTCTATGTACCAACAAATTTACATTGCCCAAACAAATAAGCTTCCTTGGGTATATCTTGGTTACTATGTAGAAAAATGCCCGTCACTTAGCTACAAAGCAGATTATGAACCATATGAGATTTTAAAAGGAGACCCAACTCTCAAAGAGCCTCCTATTTGGATTACTCAAAAAGAGCTATAACCTCTTGTTCGTTTAAAACTTTTCCTCTTGCTTTTACTTCTCCATTGATAACGATAGCAGGAGTACTCATAACACCATAGTTCATAACCTCTACTAAATCTACTACTTTTTCTAATTTTGCAAATTTACCTGTTGATGCTAACGCTTTTTTAACTATTTCCATTTGAGTCTCACAATTTGAACAACACCCACTACCTAAAACTTTTATATCCATTTTTATTCTCCTAAAGTATTATATTAAAAAGGTATCCTACTAGGACTATGCCTGTTCCAACTATACCAAAAAAGAGACCAATTAGCCTCCAACTCATAACTTTTTTAAGTATCATAGCCTCTGGCAATGACAGAGCTACAACAGCCATCATAAAACTAAGTGCAGTTCCCATAAGCATACCTTTACTTGTCAAAGGCTCTATTAGAGGTGCAACGGTTGAAGCTCCAGAGTACATAGGGATTCCTGCAGCAACGGCAACTAAAACTGCAAATGGATTATCTGCTCCTGCATATTTTACTATAAAATCAGATGGAACAAAGCCATGAATCACAGCACCAATAGCAATACCGGCAATTACATAAAGATATATATCTTTTATAATTTTTATTGCACTTTGCCAAGCATCCTTAACTCTTTTAACAAATGCTAGTTTTTCAAAATGAGCTTCACCTCCATGCTCCATATAAGGAACACTAATAAGTATATCTTCGTCTCTACTTACTTTACCAATTATATAACCTCCAACAACTGCTGTAATCAAGCCAAAAAGTGTATACATCAAAGCTATCTTCCAACCAAAAGTTGCGAAAAGTATTGCTATGGCTATCTCATTGTTCATAGGGCTACTAATAAGAAATGAAAAAGTTGCACTTCTTGGAATTCTTGCTTGTGTAAATCCTAAAAATAGAGGGATAGAAGAACAAGAACAAAATGGCGTAAGTATGCCAAATATAGCAGCAAATAGATTACCTACAAATTGTGATTTTCCTCTTATAAAATCTCTTACTGTTTCTGTTTTAATATAAGTCTGTATAAAAGATATAACATAAATAATCACTAAAACTAAAGTTAAAATCTTTACTGAATCATAGATGAAAAAATGCAGTGAATCAGCAAACCTACCACTTAAAGCTAAAAGATCATAAACAAAAAAATCTACACTATTTAACCACATTTAATCTCTCCTTAACTATTGGTAACAACTCTTCTTTAATCTGTTTCATGGTTTTCCTAAACTCCTCAATCTCTTTTCCATCTGGGTCTTCAAACCCTACATGTAAAACTTCTATACTACTATCAAATATAGGACAATTTTCTCTAGCATTATCACAAACAGTAATGACCAAATCAAATTCAATGTTCATAATATCATCAATAACTTTTGAATGATAACTCTCATCCCAGACACCCTCTTCTTTTAAAACTTTGATTGCATTTGGGTTTACATGTAGAGATGATTTGACACCACTACTATATGCTTGTGCACCAGCAATATACTTATTTATCAAAGCCTCTGCCATAATGGAACGACAACTATTACCCGTACAAAGTATCAACACTTTTTGAGTTTCAACACATTTACATGTAAGCATAGGAACTTCTATATCAAGGTAACCTATCTCTTCTAATATCTCTGTTCTAAACTTATCTAATGGCGAACGTACAGAGTAATAAGCCCATCTACCACGCCTATCTACTCGTAAGTACCCAGCATCTTTTAAAATCTTTAGATGACGAGATATGCGTGATTGTATCATCTCAAAACTACTCTCTATATCACAAACACAAACTTCACCACAATTTTTAATAAATCTAAGAAGAGCTACTCTTGTTTTATCATTTATTGCACTAATTGTTTTTAAAAAATCATCCATTGCTTTCCTTTTACCGAATTGTAGCATAATTATAATTATATATCAAGATATATTGATATATAACTGTGGAACTATATTTGCTAATAACTAGAATACCTATTAGGAGATTTATATGCAGATATCATTTTCGCCTGAGATGCTGGCTGTTACACTAGAAGATGATGCTAGTACATTTTATCACTTACAAAACACAATAGAAAAAAACTTCTCTAAACGTATAGGAAGAAAAGATAAAACTATCGTTTTTAAACAAGAAGATGAAGAA
>DQTM01000111.1 GCA_015662785.1 Sulfurospirillum arcachonense
CAGAAAAAAGAATAATAAGTCCAACCATAGGGTCACGATACTCTAAAAACATACCACCCATAAACACCTCCTTAACCTAAAGGAGATATTATAGCGAATTTAGTATAATAGGTTTATGATAGACAATAATTCGATAGAAAACCTTAAAACCAGACTTGATATTATTGATGTAGTTGGGCACTACATGGAACTTAAAAAAAGTGGTGCAAACTGGAAATGTGTTTGCCCTTTTCATGATGATAGTAACCCTAGTCTGGTAGTGAGTCCCTCAAAACAAATATATCACTGTTTTAGTTGTGGTGCAGGTGGAGACAGTATAAAATTTGTGATGGAGTATGAAAAACTAACCTATCCAGAAACTATAGAAAAACTCGCTACCATGTATAACTTTTCACTTGACTACACTCAAAGTGATGGCAAAATAAAAGAGGATAGAAAACTACTTGAAAATATAAATATGTTTTTCAAAAAAACTCTTGACCACAAAAAAGAGGCTCTAGAATACATAAAAAACAGAGGTATTGGTGAAGCTAGTGTAGAAAAGTTTGAACTAGGATATGCTCCAAGTTCACCTGAAAACCTCAACTTTTTAAGTTCAAGCGGATACACTATAAGCGAGGCAGTTGAAACAGGAGTAGTAGGAGTCGGCGACAACGGAAGAAACTACGCTAGATTTATAGAGAGAATCACCTTTCCAATCCGCTCAGCAAGTGGCAAAATAGTCGGTTTTGGTGGACGAACCATAAGTGGACATCAAGCCAAGTATGTAAACTCTCCTCAAACTAAACTCTTTAACAAATCTTACCTTTTATATGGTTATAACTTTGCGAAAGATAGCATATACCAAAATCGAGCAGTTATAGTTACTGAGGGTTATCTTGATGTTATTATGCTTCATCAAGCTGGATTCACAAATGCAGTTGCCACGCTAGGAACTGCTTTAACAAAAGAACATATACCTCTCATAAGCAGAGGTAGTCCTAAAGTCATCTTAGCGTATGATGGTGACAATGCGGGAGTTACAGCGGCTTTGAAAGCATCTATGATGTTAAGCAGTGTTGGTATTGATGGTGGCGTTGTACTTTTTGGGGCTAGTATGGATCCTGCTGATATGGTACAAAGTGGGCAGAGTGATAGACTGAACAAGCTCTTTCGCAATCCTCAACCTTTTATTGAGTTTAGCATTGAAAGAATAGTCAAAAAATTTGATTTGCACAATCCCCTAGAGAAACAAAAGGCCTTAGAAGAGGGAAGTATTTATCTTAGAACTCTTCCAAGTTCAATCGCAAGTAGTTATGCTGGAGTACTCTCTGGAACACTAAATATTAATCAAAATTTAGTAAAAGTTCAAACTCATCAATCAAATAGATTAAGAGGTGAAAAAAGAGTTTTTGAAGATATTTTGGAGCTTACTATAATTAAAACTTTATTGACTAAACCCAATTTTATAGATACTCTTTTAGATACAATAGACGTCAATATGTTTAAAACTCACAACATGGAACTTTTACTTCTTTTACAAAATGAAAAAGAGCATCCAAACTTACAAAGAATTCTTTTAAGAGATGACATAAAAATATATGATGAAGAAGACATATCGGCTTCTATGATTAACTTTTTATACGCTTTTTACAATGAAGAGTTGAAAAAAGTAAAAAGCTCAAATATGGATTATAAAAATAAGAGTTTTACAATGCGTAAGATTCAAGATAAAATAATGAAATTAAGACAAGGGAAATTGGTAAAATATGAAGAATGAATACAGAAGCTTTGCTTCGTGCTTGAGTGCTAGGAATTTTCGCTGGGCTTTGCTCAGTGAAAAGGAGACAATTAAATGAAGAATAGAAGACACGCAATAGCACTATTTAGTGGTGGACTTGACAGTATGCTTGCTATAAAACTTATGACTGAACAAGGCATAAAAGTAACCGCAATTAACATGAATATCGGCTTTGGAAGCAGAACTGACGTAAGTGAAACTATGAAAAGACGAGCCGAACTAGCAGGGGCTGAATTTAAAATAATTGATGTTAGAGATGACTACATAAAAAAAGTACTTTTCAACCCAAAATATGGCTATGGAAAACACTTCAACCCTTGCATTGATTGTCATGGTTTTATGTTTAGAGTTGCACGTGAATATTTTGAAGAGTTAGATGCAGATTTTATGGTAACTGGTGAAGTTCTAGGGCAACGTCCTATGAGCCAACGTGCAGAGGCATTGGATTTGGTAAAAGAATTGGCTCTTGATGAAGATGATTTAATACTTCGTCCAATGTGTGCAAAAAATATGCCTATTACAAAACCTGAACGTGAAGGTTGGGTTGACCGAGAAAAACTTCTTAAAATTAGTGGAAGAAGTAGAGAAGTGCAACTGCAACTTGCATCTGATTTTGGATGGGAAGATTTTCAAAGCCCTGGTGGTGGTTGTCTTTTAACTGACATCAATTTTACTAAAAAAATGAGAGAGTTTATAGAACACAATGACCTCCAAGTTGAAGACATAGATGTTCTAAAAAATGGTCGCCATTTAAGACTTCCTGATGGCTCAAAACTTGTTATTGGAAGAGACCAAGCAGAGAACGAACTACTTGAAAATGCTATAAACGATAAATACCTAAGAATCAAAGTAGATGAAATTCCTGGACCTTTTGCTCTTCTTTCAGTTGAAGCCAATGAAAATGATATAAACTTAAGTGCTCAAATAGTATTAACTTTTACAAAAACAGATCCACAAAACGAATATGATGTACATGTAGGGGATAAAATCATAAAAGCAACTCCACTACCAAAACGAGAAGATGCTCATAAGTATTTTGTAATTTAGAAAAACTGTGTGTGGTTAAAGTCCACACACAACTCTGTTTCTTCCAGTCTCTTTTGCATTGTAAAGAGCTAAATCTGCTCTATTTACTACTTCTTCTAGACTATCGCCAATGCTAATTTGAGTGAGTCCAAAACTTGCTGTTATTTTGCCAACTTTTGGGAACTCGTGTTCATTTATAGATTTTTTTATTGTTGTTGCAAACTTTGTTGCTCCAACAGAATCTGTTTCAGAAGCTATTATCATAAATTCTTCACCACCCCAACGTCCTACTACATCAGTAATTCTTGCACTTTTTTTCAAAATACTTGCAAAATCTTTTAAAACTTCATCGCCAACAGGATGACCATAAGTGTCATTGACCTTTTTAAAGTGGTCAATATCTATGAGAATAACACTAAAAACCTCATCTATCTTTATTCTGTTATTGAGCCCTGTTAGCTTATCTGTAATAGATAACCTTTTTAAAAGTGCATTTTTTTGTTCAACTTGGGCAAGAAGTTCACTCATGTTTTGTTTATACTTTTTTTGAGAAAACTCCCTATAAATAACAAAACAGACTACTATAAATATAACAAACAGAAGTTCCAACATAACATTACAATCGCCCAATATTGTTCCTTTTAAGTAGAAAAATTTTCTACAGAGAATTTAACTCTCTCTTGGACACTTAAGTCCATAGGCTGCTTATCTATCAAATCAAATCTAGGTACTTCCCCAATACCATTTGCTATTTGTATTGCTAAGCCAGGTCTTGCGTTAAGCTCAAGAATCAGAGGTCCAAGATCTTTATCTAAAACAATATCAACGCCAAGATAACCCATATCTGTTATATCATAACAAGAAGCTGCCAATGGTAAAAGTTCATCCCAACGAGGAATTTGTAATTCTGAAAAATCAAACTTTGTATCTGGGTGAATAGTCACGGGCTCATCATGCTGAACGGCATTTATAGCACGTCCGGTTTTAAGATCAATTCCAACACCAACTGCACCTTGATGAAGATTTGCTTTTCCATCACTCTCTTTAGTTGAGCATCTCAGCATTGCCATTGCAGGAAAACCACGATACACTACAACACGAATATCTGGTACACCCTCAAAAGAGTATCTATTTTTACTTTTTAAAATCATCAACTCTATACAGCTAATCACACAGAAAAATTTCAAATATATCGCTACACACGATCCACTAACTAAACTTCCAAATAGACTCTTTCTCACTACCGAAATAGAAAAAGAGTTGATCAAAAGATAAGTTTTTATCTCATTTATCTAGACTTAGATAACTTTAATCATATCAATGATACAGAG
>DQTM01000007.1 GCA_015662785.1 Sulfurospirillum arcachonense
CCAACTTCAAGATTAGACATAACTGTATAAGCAAAAACTCACTAAAACTTAGATAATATATATAAAATTTTTAAGGTTTTATTTATGAACATAAAAGAGATATACAATGCCAATAAGCAAAGAGTTTTAACTGGACTTGCACTCTTAGGGGTTGCCGTTCTTACTGCTGTAATGGATAGCCTATTTATCACTTGGGCAATTCTTGGAATTGCTTATATATGTGCTTTTCATGAGGCGATGAAGCTTTTTGGTGAGAAAGATAATAAGCTTTATGTTTATGCTATTTTAGTATGGATTGCCGCTGCTTTTTACCCTTATCCAGAAGGGCTTATATTTGTTGTTTTGATTATTGCTACAGCTGTTATGGCACATAAAAAAGAGGTAAATTATAGAGCTTTAGCTCCATTTTTCTATCCATCTATTTCAATGCTATTTTTGTTTACACTCTATAAAGACTTTGGTATGAGCAATCTTATCTGGCTAGTTGTTGTTGTGGCTTCTACTGACACTGCGGCATATTTTGTTGGAAAGAGTATAGGTAAAACACCATTTTCTCCAACAAGTCCAAATAAAACTTGGGAAGGTGTTGTAGGTGGAATTCTTATAGCGACGATTGCCGGTACTTTCATAGGACTTATGCACTACTCGCTACTCATTGCCATTGCAACTTCATTTTTAGTCTCAACAGCTTCAGTTTGGGGAGACTTGTTTGAGAGTTATCTGAAGCGTGAAGCTGGAGTCAAAGATAGTGGAACAATTTTTCCAGGACACGGTGGATTTTTAGATAGACTCGACGGTTACCTTTTTGGAGTTGTCATCATGGTCTTTGTCTTAAGAGGTATAGCTTAATTGATACTACTTGGTTCTACTGGCTCAATCGGAGTAAATGCACTCAAAATAGCGAAAAAGTTTTCTTTACATGTAGAGACTTTAGTAGCTGGAACAAATATTGAACTTTTAAATAAACAAATAGAAAAATATAACCCAATTTATGTATGTGTAGCAACCAAAGAATTGGCTTTACATGTAAAGCATAAAAACGTTTTTTACGGAGAGTCTGGAATACTAGAAGTCATAGAACTCTCAAAATCAGACTTAGTTGTTAATGCACTTGTCGGATTCATAGGACTTGCCCCAACAATAAAAACTTTAGAACTAGGGAAAAAACTAGCCTTAGCAAACAAAGAGTCTTTAGTTGTCGCTGGACATCTTTTAGATTGTTCCAAGATTACTCCCATAGACAGTGAACATTTTGGTCTTTGGTATTTGCAAAATGGACGTGAAATATCTAAAATGACTATCATGGCAAGTGGTGGAGCTTTTCGTGATACTCCTTTAAATGAATTAGCACTTCAAACTCCTGTACAAGCTCTAAAACATCCAAATTGGAGTATGGGAAAAAAGATAACCATTGATAGTGCAACAATGACAAATAAACTTTTTGAATTACTTGAAGCAAAGTGGCTTTTTAACATGAATAACGTAGATGCCATTATGGAAACACGCTCAGTAATGCACGCTATGATAGACTTTAAAGATGGAAGTTCTACAGCTCAACTAGCAAATGCAGATATGCAGTTGCCTATTGCTTATGCCCTTTTAGAAAAAGTAGATACTCCCATAGTAGAACCGATAGATTTATGTAAAATAGGCTCTTTGGAGTTTAGAGAGATTACTAGTGATAGGTATCCAATTTGGGATATAAAAGACTCGTTGCTTCAAAACCCTCATAGAGGAGTTGTTGTAAATGCAGCCAATGAGATAGCAATAGATAAGTTTTTTAAAAACGAGTTAAATATATTGGAATTAGCAGAGTTTACAAAAAAAGCTTATAGACACTTTGAAGATGTAAATCCAAAAAGTTTAAATGAGATATTTGAAATAGATAAAGAGGTTAGGAAGTATTGTAGTTTTTGATATTTATGTGACAGTCTTCAGGAGTGTCACATAAATATCTAAGGAGGATATATGAGTAATACAAACTATAACTTTAGCTTGAAAGAGAGCATTGTTGGTCTTCAGTTTTTATTTGTTGCGTTTGGTGCGCTTGTTTTGGTTCCAATTCTTACTGGGCTTAATCCTAGTGTGGCATTGTTTACAGCGGGTATTGGTACTCTGATTTTCCAAATAGTCAACAAAGAAGCAGTTCCGCCAATCTTTTTGGCTTCAAGTTTTGCTTTTATAGCTCCTATTATTTACGGAGTACAGACTTGGGGAATTGCTGGAACTATGAGTGGACTTTTTGCTGCTGGTATATTCTATATCATTTTGAGCTTTTTAGTTCGTGTTAGAGGGAGTGAATTTTTACACAATCTTCTTCCTGCAATTGTAGTTGGACCAGTTATTATGACTATTGGTCTCATCCTTTCTCCTGTTGCAGTTTTTATGGCTATGGGAAAAACTGGCGATGGCTCTATGGTTCTTGTTGATTTTCCAATAGCAATAACTATATCACTTATCACTTTAGCAGTTGTTCTTTTGACTACACTTTTAGGAAAAGGGATTTTTAGACTGTTACCAATTCTTTGTGGAATTATAGTAGGTTATATTGTTTCTTTTGCATTTGGACTTGTAAGCTTTGACGCGGTTGCTGCTGCTCCTTGGTTTGCTATGCCAGCATTTGTTGCACCTGTTTTTAACATTGAAGCTATCATTTATATACTTCCTATCGCTATTGCTCCAGCAGTTGAGCATATAGGTGATATGCTAGCCATTTCAAATGTTACAAAAAGAGATTATTTACAAAAGCCAGGTCTTAAAAACACTCTTCTTGGTGATGGACTTGCTACAAGTGCCGCAGCCATGTTTGGTGGACCACCAAATACTACGTACTCAGAAGTAACTGGGGCAGTTGCTATCTCAAGAGCATTTAATCCTGCCATCATGACTTGGGCAGCTATTTTTGCTATTCTTTTAGCATTTGTTGGAAAATTGGGAGCTCTTTTAGGAACTATTCCTGTTCCTGTTATGGGTGGAATTTTACTTCTTTTATTTGGTATCATAGCTTCTATTGGTATGCAAACTCTTATAAAAGAAAAAGTTGATTTACAAGACCCACGTAATATGATTATAGTTTCTATCATTTTAGTTTTTGCAATTGGTGGTATGAGCTTTAACTTTGGTGGAGTTGCTTTTAGTGGTATTGGTCTTGGTGCTATTGTTGGTATAATTTTGAATCTTATTTTACCAAAAACAGAGCATTTAGACGGTTATTAATTAAAAGGCTACTATAGATGGATATATTTCGTATTATTTTTGCTATAGTAGCCACTTTGATTTTTGTGGGGATAAATTTTTACATTTATCGTAGATTTTTAGCAAAAATCAATTTTTTAAAAAAGTACATCAAACTTATAAAGTGGTTATTTGTACTTTTTGTTTTTTGTGAACTCTTATACTTTATAACATTGCGTTCGGGAATCATGAACAATACTCTGTTTCTTATTTTCTCATCATTTATTGGCATATCTTTTATGCTTTTTTGTATTGCTATTGTATATGATATTTTTCATATTCCATTAAACAAAATGCCATTCGATAAGTCAAGAAGATTGATGCTAAAAACTCTGCTTGATGTTACTATGCTAATTTTGGCTTTTTCATATATGGTAAAAGGCTTTTTTAATGGCTTTAAAAAACCAATTATCAATAAAGTTGACATAAAGATAAAAGGACTCAAAAAAGAATTAAATATAGTTCAAATTAGTGACGTACACATAGGAAAAAGCTTAGGAAAAGAGTTTTTAGAAAATATAGTAAATGACATAAACATCCTTAATGCAGACATAGTAGTCATAACAGGTGATTTAGTTGATTTACATGTAGACAAAATTGGTGATAAACTTGATGCTCTAAAAGATATAAAAAGCAGATTTGGGGTTTATTTTGTAAGTGGAAACCATGAGTATTTTCATGGTGTGGAGGCTATATGTTCATTTCTAGAGTCTTTACATGTAAAGGTTTTAACAAATGAAAATGTAGTGATTAACAACCAAATAAACTTAGCAGGAATTACAGACTTAATGGGAAGACGACTTGGGATTTTAAAGCCAGACTTGAAAAAAGCCCTTCTACATGTAGAGACTGATTTACCTACAGTTTTACTGGCTCATCAGCCAAAAATAACAAAAGAGTTAAAAGATGAAAACATAGATTTAATATTAAGTGGACATACTCACGCGGGTCAAATTTTTCCATTTGGACTTTTAGTTTTACTTGACCAACCCTATTTAAGTGGACTCTATCAACACTCTAAAAAAACACAGATTTTTGTGAGTAGTGGGGCAGGTTATTGGGGACCACCAATCCGAATTTTAGCTCCTAGTGAAATCGTTTTTATTAGATTATATCCATCTCTTTAATACAACTCTTATTACACTAGCTTCGCCTTTATGTCCTTTTCCTTCGTTTAACATTATTATCTCTTGAGAAAGTTTGTGTATGGTGCAAGGTAGACTTGAAAATAGTTCGTAAAGTTCATCTAGCTGATAAAGTAGATTGGTATCTTTTGGACCACCGCTAATGAAGTTGATTTGGTCTACACTAAAGAACTCTGCTATGAAGTAGCCGTTCTCTTTAAGCGCACCTATCGCTTTGATAAACATGTCTTTCTGGTCTTTGCGTTCAAGGTGCATAAATGTAGAGATGATTACGTCGTATTTGTGTAGTGCTTGCCAGTTTTCTAGTAGGGTATGTCTTATAGTAATAGCACAGTTTTCCTCTAAAGCTCTACGTTGTAGTTTTTTCAATCCTACATCAGAAGCATCAAGAGCCTCTACATGTAAGCCTTTTTTTGCTAAAAAAAGAGCATTTCTACCCTCTCCCTCACCTAAACATAAAACTTTAGTATTTTTCTCTATAAGATGAGAGTTCTCTTTTATAAAACTGTTTACTTCTGTTCCATATAAAAAACCATCACGACTAAATTTACTATTCCATAACTCTTGCACAATATCAACCTTTTTTTTCATTTTACTTCTTCTTTTACTCGAACAAGTCCGAGTAAAATTCATATCATCTAAAGCACAACCTATGGTCGTAAAAGACTTGTGTAAAATCAATCCTTTTTAATTAGTGATATTGTACCATATAAACAAAAAGGTTGATTTATGATATATCCTAAGTTTTACGATGAAGTAGAAACAATTAAGATTACAGATGAGCTTTCAGATGTTTTAGGTGCTTTTGAAGATGGTAACATAGAGTTTTCTTATTTAGATGTTGTTAAGAGTGCAGGACATAGTTGTCCCACAGTAGCAGGAGCTTTTTTAATGCTTAAAGAAGGATTAAAGAGATTTGA
>DQTM01000224.1 GCA_015662785.1 Sulfurospirillum arcachonense
AACCATGAGCATCTTTTAAAAGACAAAGAAGAGTCTTATGAGTTTGCAAAAAAGTTAGCTCAAAACAAACTTTATGATATTGCTGCAAAAGTAGCTGATGTTCTTATACCTAACTTGACAAAGAGTGATGAGAACAGAGAGTTTTTAGTAAGAGATAGCGGTTTATGGCATGCAAAAGCCAATGATATAAAAGAGGCTTACGATAGATTACAACAGTATTTAAAAGAGTATAAATATGGTGATTATAAGGAAGATGTACAGACTAGTTTAGATGAACTATTTTTTGAACTAAATGAGACAAACGAAACAAAACTCGCAAATTACTATGATGAACTTATTGAAAAGTATCAAAACAAAATAGGTGATAAAGCAGTAGTAGAAAAAGCAAAACTTTTACTCTCTCAAGAAAGATATGAAGATGTTTTAAAAATGCAAAGTTCTTTAGAGTATATAAGTGAAAATAATTCAACAAGTCAGTATGTAACAACTGCATCAAATGCTCTTGTTATTTTAGCACTTAAAGATGATAAATGTACTCAAGCAGTAAGTTATATAGAAAAGTATAAATTAGATTTAGAGCAGTTTGACAGCAGTGAGATTTTTGATTGTTTTATAAGAACTTCAAGATACACAAGAGCAAAAAATCTTAGTGAAAACTATATAAAAGAGGGAACTCTAAAAAGCAGACATGAGTGGATGCAAAATTATCTTTTGAGTCTTTATAGACTAAATAAACATGCGAATGTCGTAAGTATTGGTGAAGATATTATAAAGATGTCAAAATCTTTGAAAACTAAACCACAAAGTGATACTTTGCAAATGTTGTTTTTCTCTTTGATGAAATTAGATAGGTTTGAAAAAGCGATTGATATAGCAAAACAGATAGAAGAAAATAGCCCAAATGAGTTAAAAAATAGTGATGTATATATAAAAATAGTGCAACGCGCCAAAGATGATAGAAATGATTTGTTGTTAAAAGAGTATGCAAATAAGATTATAGCACTACAAAAAAAGTATAAAAGCAATGCGTATACACCAGATGTTGAACTTAGCCTCATAGGAGCCTTACAAAGGCTAGAAAAGACAAAAGAGGCTTTAGTTGTAGCCAAGGGACTGTTAAAGAAGAAAATCTCTTTAAAGCAACAAACGAGAGCTTATTATAATGCTGGAGAACTTAGTATGAAACTAAATAAAAACAAAGAAGCAAGAGAGTATTTTGAAAAATGTAAAAATGTAAAAACTGAGAGTTCATGGAAAGATATTTGTGAACAGAATTTGAAGTTGCTATAGATGAAAAATCTAACTTTCATATCATGGAATGTTAATGGCATAAGAGCTGTTGATAAAAAAGAGGCTTTGAAGTGGATAGATGAAAAAGATGTAGATATTTTAGCACTACAAGAGATAAAAGCAGAGGCTGAGCAAATTCCAAAAACTATATTTGATAGAGATTATAAAGAGCTACATGTAAACTCTTCTTCAAAAAAAGGACAATCAGGAGTAGCTCTTTTTACTGACATAAAACCTCTACATGTAGAGACTGCAAAAAACGTAGATATACTAGACGAGGGACGCATAAACGAATACCATTTTGACAATATAGCATTCTTTAATGTCTACTTTCCAAATGGACAGAGAAATGAAGAACGCTTAGAGTACAAGATGGCTTTTTACGACAGATTTTTAGAGCATATTGAAGCTTTGAGAAAAGAGGGTAAATCTATAATTGTTTGTGGAGATGTAAACACAGCTCACACTGAGATAGATATAGCCCGCCCAAAAGCCAATGAAAATACATCTGGTTTTTTAAAGATGGAGCGAGAGTGGATAGATAAACTACTATCTCATGGTTATGTAGACACTTTTAGGCATGTTCATAATAACTCGAAAGATAGATACAGTTGGTGGTCTTATCGTGCCAATGCAAGAGCTAACAATGTAGGCTGGAGAATTGACTACTTTTACGTTTCAGAAGATTTGAAAGAGAACATTGTAGATGCAGATATACTCGATACTGTTTTAGGAAGCGACCACTGTCCAATTAGCTTAACTATTAAAGTTTAAATTAAAAAAAACTATATATAATATCACAAAAAATTATAGGTTGTGTGATGTTAAGAAAAATAACTTCGCTTGTGATGCTTTTTTCATTTATGATTATGGTAGTTAGTGGTGTGGCAGAGTTTATATCTCCTTTTGGAAGACTTTCAATGATGATAAAGTGGGAAATGCTCTTCCTTGATAAGATGCAATGGCAAGCTCTTCATATAGTTTTTATGGTAGTTTTTACAGTTGCTGGTATACTTCATATATTTATAAACATAAAACCTATCAAAGCATACCTGAAAAATAGAGCAAAGAAAATGGTAATTTTCACTAAAGAGATGAGTATTGCACTTGCGGTCACCGTAGTACTTTTTGTAGCCACAATCAACCAGTTTGCCCCACTCGAATACTTCGTAAAACTAAATAAAAGTTTCAATAGTTACTGGATAGCAGAGTATAAAAAGAGCTCTATAAGATAACTATTTGTGTTATAATGTTCGTTATATAAAGTAAATACTCAACAAAAGAAAAATTATAATCGATTACTTAGCCACTTTTATTTTCTTCTTTGCAGTTATAGATCCAATTGGAACAGTACCTGTTTTTACTGCTGTGACTAGTAAATTTGAACCCAAATTATGCAATAGAGATTTCTAAAGATTATCTATGCTTGTGCTTAAGGGGTGTTTAGTAAAAATTTTAAGCCAC
>DQTM01000225.1 GCA_015662785.1 Sulfurospirillum arcachonense
AAGATAAAGATGATGCTATTATAAAATATAAAGAAGTTTTATATAATACTGATGATTTTAATATTGCCTCAATGGCAGCATTAAAGCTTACCAATGCATTTATCAAGAAAAAGAAGATAGTTAAAGCCAAAACTTTTTTTGAAAAAGTGTTAACAGCTAATGAATCATTTGTTAAAGCACATGCGCATGAATCATATACCTTAGCTAAAACATTTGCAGAGAATAATGAAAGTAATATTTCAATACAGATAGCTATACTCTTACAAAAAGACAGTAAAAACTCAGATTTAAATGAAGATGAACTGGAGAAAAATATAGCTTTTTGGTATGAAAAAAATGGAAATAAGTATAAAGCCATAGAATTATATAAACAATACTTAGACAAAGACGAAGAAGGAGCATATAGAGACTTCGTTACAGAACGTTTAGAGAAGGTAATGCTCAATAGCCAAGAACAAAATGAGACAAAAAAACTAGCATATCTTGATACTATCATGATGAAGTATAAAGAAGATGATATCTATGCAAAAGCACTTTTAGCAAAAGCAGAGATACTACTTAAAAATGGTAAGTATGAGAAAATATTAGAACAAAAAGATGAATTAAAAAAATATGGTGGTGAAGCACTCTTACAAGAAGTTGCTAAAAAACAGCTGGCAATATATTATTCCCAAAATGAAAGCACAATGAGTATATGTCAAGCCGCAAATAAACTTGAAGTAGATTATAATCTGACAGTTGAATCAAAGCAAGAGGAGACAGCATTTCATTGTTATAGTAAACTTAGTCAGTATGATAAAGCATTAAAGATATCAAAAGATAAGATTAAAAGTGAAGCACTTGATGAAAAATTAAAATGGACCTATAATAGTGCTAAAATTTATAAAAAGCAGGGAAAAAATAAAGCATTTATCTTAAGTGCAGATGACGTAGATAAGTTACAATCATTAGTGAAAACTGATATATATAATGACATCGTTTATGATAAAATAGAGGCGTATTATCACTTGGGTGGATATGATGAAGCGATGCTTATAGAAGTAAAAAAGTGTGAAAAATTATTCCCTGATTCTGTGAGAAATCTGGATGTTTTTGAAAAAATACTTAACTATGCGAAAAAAAATAAAGATTCGTCATTAATTATAAACTATTCGAAAAAAATGATAGAGCTGCAAGAAAAGTATAAACTAGAGACCTATACACCAAAACTCCAACTTGACTATATAAAGGCACTTAGAGATAAAGCTAAGTATCAAGAAGCACTTGATGAAGTACTAAAGTTATTGTATAAAAAATTAAACGATGCACAACGTGCACAAGTATTGTATATCGCTGGGGATTTAAGTGAAAAGTTCAAAAAATTTAAAGAAGCTAAAGAATTTTATGCAAAATGTGGGGAAATAGTAGAAGATAGTGCATGGGTGGAACTTTGTAGTGAAAATTTACAGTTATTGGATGAGTAAACAAGTGTATATAAAGTTTAGTATACGCTTTTAACATATTTAGCTATAATAAAATTAATATAGCTATGCTTGCCTCATGGCTTGTATTAGTTGTAATAAATTTTTTAGAAGAGTTATTTTTGAAAAAGAAACAATAATATAGGATAAATAATGGAAAAAGCAAAGTATATATGGATGGACGGAAAACTCACTCCTTGGGATGAGGCACAGGTTCATGTATTAACGCATACTCTGCATTATGGTAATGGGGCTATAGAAGGAACTAAGGCTTATAAAACAGTAGATGGTAGATGTGCTATTTTTAAGTTAGAAGAACATACAAAAAGACTTTTAAATTCTTCAAAGATGACACTGATGGATGTTCCTTTTAGTTTAGAGGAGTTAAATCAAGCACAGGTGAAACTACTGCAAGAAAATGAGTTGTTTGATGGTGCATATCTAAGACCACTAGTCTATTTAGGCTATGGCGTTATGGGACTTTATCATAAGGATTGTCCGGTACAAGTTAGTATAGCTGCATGGAAATGGGGTGCGTATCTAGGTGAAGAGGGACTTAGAAGAGGAATCAGACTTAAAATCTCTTCGATGACTAGAACACCTAATACTTCAGGTATGGGTAAGGCAAAAGCAGTAGCAAACTATCTTAACTCACAGATGGCTAAGTTTGAAGCTGTAGAAGCTGGATATGATGAAGCATTACTTCGTGATGATCAAGGGTACATAGCCGAAGCAAGTGGTGCTTGTTTTTTCATGGTGAGAGATGGTAAGTTGATATCACCTCCAAGTGACAACACTTTGGAGTCTATCACTCAACAAACAGTCATAGACTTAGCGGGGGATATGGGTATAGAAGTAGTTAGACGCCGTATATCACGTGAAGAAGTCTATATAGCTGATGAAGCTTTCTTGACTGGAACAGCTGCAGAAGTAACACCTGTACGAGAAGTTGATGCAAGAGTGATAGGATCTGGAAGTCGTGGTGTGATTACAGAGAAGTTGCAATCAGCATACTTTGACGTAGTAGCAGGAAAAAATGAAAAGTATATAAAACATTTAACATACATAAATTAAATCTTGCTAGAGTAAGGTTCTAGAAAAAATAACAAAGAAAAGAGTCGGCGATAGTCGAAGCTTTAGTAGAGAATGAGTTTGTAGAGAGCTTTGCTCTTTACAAAGATGAAATAAATTAAAACCAAAGGGAAAAAATGCCAGCAGATTTAAGTGACTATTTTAACAAAGGAAATAAAGGAAACGGTGGAAGCGGAGGCGGAAATGGTGGTGACAAACCTAACAGACCAAAGAGACCAAAAAGAGATACACCAAACTTTTTAAATGAGTTTGGAAAGAAGACAGGGCTTTTTTACGCATTGATTGCACTTATAGGACTATTTGTTGTTGCAAAACCATTTGTGGTGATCAACTCAGGTGAAGTTGGGATTAAAGCGACTACGGGTGAGTATCAAAAAGACCCTTTAAGACCAGGTTTTCACTTGCTTATCCCATTTTTACAACAAGTCATGGTTGTAGATACAAAGGTGCGAAGTATCAACTACACGCGTTCACAAGGTCATGATATGTCAACTAGTGGTTCAAAAAGATTTGGCATGACAGGTGCGGGTGGAGTTCGTAATGTTCCTTCTATCTCAGCACTGGATGCAAGGGGTCTAAATATTATGATAGATATCACAGTGCAGTATAGACTAA
>DQTM01000172.1 GCA_015662785.1 Sulfurospirillum arcachonense
AAAGAGATAAATGGAAGGAGAATATTTTGTCACAAAGTGAAGTAAAATTACTAGAAGTAAAAGATGTTGAAAAGATTTTTATTGTTAAAGTTGGTTCATTTGAGAAGAAAGACTTGCACGCATTAAACAAAGTTAGCTTTGATATTTTCAAAGGCAAAACTCTTTCTTTAGTTGGAGAGAGTGGTTGTGGAAAGACTACTGTAGGGAAAGTTATTTTGGGTCTTTACCAAGCTACAAATGGCTCAGTAACTTTTCAAGATAAAGATATAGCACAACTTGATCCAGGTCAAAGAGGAATTCTGCAAAAAGATGTTCAAATGATCTTTCAAGATCCATACTCATCTTTAAATCCTAGAAAAAAAATAAAAACCATCCTAGAAAAACCTCTAAAAATTCATACTAAAATGAATAAAAAAGAGAGAATGGAAGTTATGCTAGAAATATGTGATGATGTAGGGATTGACCATACATACCTAGAGCGTTATCCTCATCAGTTTTCAGGGGGACAGAGACAAAGGATAGCAATAGCGAGAGCTATGATACTAAAACCTGAACTTATCTTAGCAGATGAGCCTATCTCAGCTCTTGACGTTTCTATTCAAGCCCAAATTTTAAATCTTATGATGGATTTAAAAGAGAAGTATAAAATGACGATGCTTTTTATAACACATGATATAAGTGTTGTAAAGCATTTGAGTGATTATGTTGCTGTAATGTATCTTGGAGAGATTGTAGAGTATGCTTCAAAAGTGGAATTGTTTAAAGCTCCTCAACATCCTTATACGAAGATGCTTTTCTCAACGGTTCCTGATATTCACACTCCGTTGATGACTGAGAGTGTACTAAAAACAGGAGAGATTCAAAGTCCTATAGATTTACCAGTTGGATGTTTCTTTGCTAACAGATGTCCATATAAAGATGATTCTTGTGATAAAAATCATCCTATTTTATCAGATATTGGTGATGGTCACTTGGCAAGATGCCCTAAAATAGGACAGTTTTAGTTATATGGATTATAAATTAATATTAAAAGAGGTTTATGATGAGATAAAGCCTCTTTTTTTAAAAAAGGAAAAGTAGCTGATTATATTCCTGCCTTGAGTAGAGTAAATCCAAATCAATTTGCTATGAGTTTACAGCTTTTTGATGGAACTTCATATCATATTGGTGATACCGATGAAAAGTTTTCAATTCAAAGTATTTCAAAAGTTTTTACTTTTACTTTAGCCATACATTTATACAACAAAGAGCTGTATAAGTACGTAGGACATGAGCCATCAGGAAACTCTTTCAACTCTCTTGTTCAGCTTGAGTATGAAAATGGAATTCCAAGAAATCCTTTTATAAATGCAGGAGCTATTGTTATAACTGATTTGTTGATGAACAAATATAAAGACAAAACTTTTTTAGAAGTTATGAATTTGATTCAAACTGTGAGTGATAATAAAAATATAACTTATGATAAAGAGGTAGCTAAGTCTGAAAAAGAGTATGGTTATAGAAATCTAGCATTAGTGAGTATGATGAAAAGTTTTAACAATATCAATAATGATATTATGGATGTTTTAGATAATTATTTTAAGCATTGCTCAATCTCAATGAATACAAAAGAGCTTAGCAGAGCAATGCTTTTTTAGCAAATCACGGAAAAGATCCTCTTACATGTAAAGAGTTTATAACCTCATCACAAGCCAAAAGAATAAACTCGTTAATGCTTACGTGCGGACATAATGATGCTTCTGGAGATTTTGCTTTTAAGGTTGGATTGCCGGGGAAAAGTGGCGTTGGTGGTGGTATAGTTGCCATAGTTCCAGACCTCATGTCTATTTGTGTCTATTCTCCAAGATTAAATAAAAAAGGCAATTCACTTATAGGCACAAAAGCATTAGAACTATTTACAACTAAAACAGGCTTGTCTATTTTCTAAATACTGATAAGTTTATTTACTATTTGAAACCTCATATCCAAAAATAATATCTTTTTTAGTATTTGAATTTAGTTTGAAGTTCCAGATAGTTTTTCCTTTAGCACTTTGAGAATCAAACTTTGGTTGCGCTAGAGTTTTGACTATGATATCCCCATCTTTCGACACAGGAACTCTTGTTATAAACTCTATATCTGTTGGATATGGTTTTGTGTTTATTATAGAGTATTTCCAGTTTTGAGTTGAGATTTTTTTATCTCCAAAAAAGGTTTTTTCATCAAGTGTTTTTATTAACTCTTTTTTTATCTGTATATGTTCATCTTCACCAAAGTATATTCTAGTTTTTCTGTTTTTTTGAATTTTGCTCATATATCTAGCTGCGATTGGATTTTGATTTAAAAAGTAGTTTGCATTAGCACCACTATAATCTTTTTTAGTTTTTATTATAGCTTCTATATAAGCTCTATTTGAACCATAAGCATCTATAACAGTTTTAAAATCTGCATTAACTATCTCTTTATCTACATGTAAGAGATTATTTTCATTGACTTTTAGTTTTACACCTTTTATTTTATAGAGTGATTTTGAAGAGAGTTCTATGTGTTGAATATCTGCCATATTTGAGGTAAATTTTTGGACACTTTCCATTGCCATTGCTTTTTTCGCATATAGTATTTTTCTTTTTTGACCTAGGTATTGAGGATAGAAGTGTTGTGGAGCTACGTTTTGGTTGTATCTGTATGAGTAGATGTTTAAATCTATTTTTTCATGGTTTTCTCCACCCCTATAAAAAAGAGTTGCTTTTTTTTCTATAGTGAGGGATTTGTTAGGTATATTTGCACTTATGTCATAAAAAGGAGTGTATCTAATACCTCCTTGAGGATATGTTATCTTTATATCTTTGTTCTCATCTGTACATGTATACTCTACTTTTAACTCTTGGGTTACTTTTTTTATCTTTTTATCTAACTCTTTTAACTCTTCCTTGATACTGTTTATTTCAAGTGAATTTTTTGTTAGATTTTCTACTAAAAAGTTAGCTATAGTCTCTATCTCTATACTGCTTTTTACCTCTTGAAGAGAGAGAGTTTTAAGAAGAGTGCCTTTTGCTTGTAGTGCTTCAATATTGAATATGAGTTTTGTTTTTTGGTCTACTAGCTCTTTGTTATCAAGTTTTTCTATAGTGCTGTTAGTGATGGTACACTTTTTAGGCAGAGTGTATCTTATGTTTTCTATCTTTGTGTTGATAGGTACTTTTGTCTTTATGATACCCTCTTTTGAGAGTTCGTATGTTTTGCTTAAAAATGCTTTATTTGAGTATATATCAAGCTCTACATGTAAAGGTAAAGAAGACGCAAAAAGTGAAATGCCAGTGACTGATAAAAGTAGTAAATTTTTCATAAATTCTCCTCGTCTTAAATTTTACCACATAAAAGTAAACGGTTTATTAGTTAAGTTGAGATATAATTTAAAAAAAATACAGGATGGCAAAGAATGGCGCAAAAAGAGACTAAATATATATTTGTAACAGGCGGAGTTTTAAGCTCTCTTGGTAAAGGAATTGT